>JALOOE010000027.1 GCA_025454565.1 Anaerolineae bacterium | reverse complement strand
CGAAACCCACTTTCGATTGGCGCCCCAGATTCCTGTCGATGAGCCACCCGAAGTCGTGGCTGCAGAGTTGCGCCGTCGTCTCGCCGAGGCTGTCGGGAGTCGCATCGGGAACGGCGAAGTCGGCTCCTGGCTTTCGGGTGGGCTCGATTCGAGTGCGCTGGCCGCGCTAGCGAGGCCTCACGTCGACCACCTGCACACCTTCTGCACCGGCGTGCCGGGCGCACCCGATCTGGCTTTTGCGGCCGAAGTGGCGGCGTTCATCCACTCGGATCACCATGAGGTCGTCGTGACCGTCGATGAGATGCTGGCGGTGCTACCGGAGGTGATCTACCACCTCGAGTCGTTCGATGCGCTGCTGGTCAGGTCGAGCATCACCAACTATCTCGTAGCGCAAGCCGCGTCGGACTTCGTGCCTGCTGTCTTCTCCGGCGAAGGTGGTGACGAGCTTTTTGCGGGCTACGAGTATCTCAAATCCCTCGATCCAGAGTTGCTGCGCGACGAACTGATCGACATCGCCGGCCGGTTGCATAACACCGCGTTGCAACGGGTCGATCGCTGCGCAGCGGCGCATGGCACGCTGGCGCACGTAGCCTTTCTGGACCCCGATGTAGCAGCATACGCGCTGCAAATCCCGATCCAATACAAGTTGCGGGACGGCATTGAGAAGTGGATTCTGCGTCGGGCAATGGACGGTGCGCTGCCCGTGCATGTCCTTAACCGGACGAAGGCGAAGTTCTGGGCAGGCGCGGGGGTAGGCGACCTGCTGGCCCACTATGCCGATGCGGAGATCTCCGATGTCGAATTCCATCGGGAGCGTAGGCTCTCGAACGGCTGGATGTTGGACAGCAAGGAGGAGTTGTTGTACTATTGCATCTTCCGCGAGTGGTTCGGTACGCTGGCCGATTTGTCTTGGATAGGGCGCAGCAAAGGGACGCCGCAGGTTCCCGTGTGAAGGGAGGTGAGTGGGTCATGTTCATGATGATGTTTATCCTCGATGACACTTCTCGGCTGGATGATGTTTTGGAGGCTTGGGCCGTGATCGGGATCAGCGGAGCTACCTTTTTTGAGAGCATGGGGGGGTATCGTCGCAAAACGTGGCGTGAACGCGTCCATGCGCGCTACGACTTCGGGCAACTGGTCGAGGCCGAGGCCGCCGGGAACTGCACGCTCTTCGCCATTGTACCCGACGAGCAGGTTGCTCGCCAGTGTCTGGCCGCCACGGAGCGGATCGTCGGCGAGTTGGATGACCCGAACACCGGCGTCTTCATGGCGTGGCCGCTGGTAGTGGTCAAGGGGGTGCCACCTTCTATCGGGGCGCGTGAGGCAGGCTGATGGCGTGGGTGACATTCATAGCCAGTTCTATAGTGCTAGTCGTTGCGGCAACCAAGTTAGCCGAATACGGCGACGTTATCGCCGTGCGCACCCGATTGGGCGGGCTCTTCGTCGGCACGCTGCTTCTGGCAGGGGCAACTTCGCTGCCGGAACTGCTGACCACGATTAGCTCGGTCAATCAGGGGGCGCCCAACCTGGCCGCCGGTAACCTGCTCGGCAGTTGCATGTTCAACATGCTCATCTTGGCGTTGCTCGACTTGGTCAACAGGAAAGCGCGTATCTTGCGGCAGGTAGCGCTGCGCCATGCGCTGAGCGCGGGCCTCGCGATCCTACTCCTTGGTATGACCGCATTCTTTCTGATGGCGAACATCGATCCGACGATTGGTTGGGTGGGCATCGATAGTTTGCTGCTCGTGGTAACCTACATCGTCGGCGTGCGATTGATCCAGTCGAACAACCTGGCAGGGAGTGGCGCGCCCGAGGCCGCCGGTGAGTTTGAGGGCGTGCCTTCTTTGCGACGGGGGTTGATCGGCTTTGCCGGCGCGGCCGCCGTACTGGTCGCCGTAACGCCACTGCTCGTGCGCAGCAGCAAAGAGATTGCTGAGCTCACCGGGCTGGGCACCGGCTTCGTCGGCACGACGCTCTTGGCGATGGTCACGTCGCTGCCGGAACTGGTTACCACTATCGCCGCGGTGCGCCTCGGCGCGTTCGACATGGCCGTGGGCAATCTGTTCGGTAGCAACGCCTTCAACATTTTTGCGCTCGGTTTGACCGATCTCTTCTTCCTGCCCGGCCGTTTTCTTGGCGCCATCGACCCGGCCTTCGCGTTGGTCGCTTTGCTGGGTTTGTTGCTCACCAGCTTGGGACAAATGGGCAACCTGGCGCGAGTTGAGCGCCGGTTTCTATTCTTCGAGACGGATGCGCTGATCATCATCGTGGTCTACTTCGCAGGAATGTGGTTTCTCTACACGCGCGGCCTCGGTGTCTGAACCGCGGCCGGCTGAGGCGCGATCGGCGTTCGCGCGGCCACGAATATGCGCGGCTGAGTGTCGCACAGGCGATGCCCGTGTCGATCACGCATCAGGCGTATCGCGACGGCCAGGCCGCGGAGATCATCGTAACACCCGATCGCGATCTCTTTACCTATGAGTCGGACATGGTCGCCGCGCACATCGCCGCCCGGCAAGCCCCTGCGATGCTCTGGGCCGACTCGTTGGGTAACATGCACCTACTCGACCGGTGGCGGCAGGAGATTGGGCTAACCTTCTCACAGGATGAGCGCTGCTGAATCCGGTGGCATGCCCTGAAGATTCCTGTTTGCGTGGGGATCGATGATATAATCCTGCGGTAGTGTCGCACACCGCGCGTCACGACAGCCAGGCAAGGATCGCCGTTAGGCTTGGACGATTCCGCCTGGCTGTCTTTTCACACAAATGATCTTGCCGCCGGACGCATCCATGCCTGACATCGCGCCATCCGTGGCACCCTCTGGCAACATCGCCGATCCCATCCCGCTGCTCGCCACTAAGCTGCGGGTGCCTCGCGTCCGCGCCGGCCTCGTACAGCGACCTCACCTTCTCGATCAACTCTGCCGCGGCTTCGACCGCCCGGTCACGGTGATTTCGGCGCCGGCCGGCTTCGGAAAGAGCACCCTGCTTGCGCACTGGATTGCCGAATGTCGGGCGCCGGCGTCGGATTGGAAGCTGTCCATTCCGCTCGAGGCGGCTTGTGCGCCGCGCTGGTGCTGGCTGGCGTTGGACGACGGCGACAACGATGCGGTCCGATTTTGGCGCTATGCGGTGGCGGCCCTCAACACCGTACTGCCCAGCATTGGCGAGGGAGCGCGCTCGCTGCTCAGCCCAACCACACAGACGACTTCGGGGCAGGGTGGTTCGACATGGTTGCAGTTGTTGGCCACAAGTCTGATCAACGATTTGGCGGGACCGCTTGGTGGCATGGCGGAGGCGTCGGAATCTCCGGTCGTGCTCGTGCTCGACGATTATCACACGATCCGCAACCAGGCCATTCATGACTCCCTGGCGTTTTTCGTCGAGCACCTGCCCTCGCACGTGCACCTTGTCATTCTTTCGCGCGCGGATCCGCCCTTACCTCTGGCCCGCTTGCGGGTGCGCGACCAACTGGTAGAGTTGCGCGCTGCCGATTTGCGTTTTCGCACCGACGAAATCGAGGCATTCCTCAATCAGGTGATGCGCCTGAACCTGTCTAAGGACGCGGTGGAGGGTCTTGCTGCACGGACCGAAGGGTGGGCGGCGGGTCTACATCTCGCCGCCATCTCGCTCCAGGGGCGCGACGAGAGCTTTCGCGCGCGCTTCATCCAGGATTTCCGAGGGACACAGCATCACATCTTCGGCTATCTGGTCGAGGAGGTCCTGAGTCGCCAGCCGCCGGAGGTGCAGCGCTTCCTGCTGCACACCTCGATTCTGGGTTACCTGAGTGCCCCGGTGTGCGATGCGTTGATCTCGACATCTGCCCGTAGCCCCGCTGGAACGGATGATAGCGAGCCTGGCAATGGGCTGAGAACGAGCCAGGACATGCTCGCATGGCTCGAGCGGCAGAATCTCTTCATCGTGCCGCTGGATGAGGAGCGGCGCTGGTATCGCTATCACCCGTTGTTCGCAGAAGCGATGCGCGGGCGATTGGCCGAAGCCCAGCCGGATCTCCTTGCCGAATTGCACCGGCGGGCGGCCGAATGGTACGAGAGCAACGGACAGATGGCCGATGCCGTGCGTCATGCCTTGCAGATCGATGATCAGGCGCGTGCGGCGCGCCTGATCGAGCACGCCTACATGCGGTTGATCGTCGTCGGCCAGCTCTCCACGTTGCGCGCATGGCTCGACGCGCTGCCACTCGATCTTGTGCGCGGCCGGCCGCGGTTGGCGTTGGCCTACTGCTGGTCGATTGCCTATGCTGGCCCGTATGAGCTACAAGAGCAGATGCTCGGTTGGGTTGAGGCGGCGCTGGGTGATGTGCCCTGGGACACGTTTTCGGGAGAAGAGGAAATCGCCGCATGGCCCGGTGCTGTGGAGATGCGCGTCATCCGCGGCGAGATGCTGGCGTTGCGTGGGATGATCCTCTCCTTTCGCTGGGAGAGCCGGCGCGCCACCGAATGCGTTCAGCAGGCGATGTTTCTGCTCTGGCCCGATCGCTGGGCCGAGTTCTATCAGGAGCCGCAGGTCGAGCCCCCCGCGACGGAGGAGCTCTGGCTCCGCGCGGTGATCCTACATGCCCTTGGCAACGCCTATCGACTCGATGGCAACGTCAAGTCCGCTGAGACGGCGTATCGCGAGAGCTTGCGGTTGACGATGGGCGAGGGGCCCGCCTGGAACCCGCCTTTCCCGATGCTGGCGCTGGCCGCTGCTTTTCGCCTCGGCCAGGTGCTGATGAGCCAGGGCCGCTTGCATGAGGCGGAATGGGTCTTCGACCACGCCCTGGAGCGGACGCGCCGTCGCGGCGGCGAGATGCTGCCGTTCTCAGGTGAGGCGCTGATCCGTCTCGGTGAATTGTTGGCCGAGCAAAACCGCTTGGACGAAGCCGAGCGCAGGATTCGCGAGGGGGTGGACTTCGCTCAGCAGGCGGTCAATCCGCTGGCTGAAATCGCCGGGCATGTGATCCTGGCGCAGGTGGTGTGGGCGCGCGGCGATGCGGAGAGCGCCCGCGCCGAAATCGTGCTGGCTGAGCAACTTGCGACGCGCGGCAGGCATGCTCACGTGATACCGTGGGTAGCTGCGCATCGCGCCTGGCTGGATATGATGACAGGAGACTTCGCCGCAGGCGCGCGTTGGGCCGACGACCTGCTCATGGAACGCAACGCGCGCACCGATTTCCCCCGCAGCATTGAGGAATTCGAGGACTTGCTGATTGCCGGGGTGCGGTTGTCGCAGGGGCATCTGAAGGAGACGCAAGACATCCTCACCGAGGTGTTGCGTGCTGCCGAGCCGGCGGGGCGTATCGCGACCGTGACCGAAGCGCTGACGCTCCGGGCGTTTGCATTCAGCGCCGCGGGAGACGCCAGCCGGGCTTGTGATACGTTGATGCACGCGCTGATGCTGGCCGAGCCGGCCGGCTATGTGCGCGTCTTCCTGGATAAAGGGGAGCCACTGCGGGCGTTGATTGCGGCATGCAGGTCACGATACACCAGCGCGTTACCCATGGCCGTCCGCATCTACCTGGAGAAGCTGCTCGCCGCCTTTCCTGCATCCGTCGACACTGATCTTCCGCAGCAGTCTGGTTCACTAACGGCCAGTCCCGGCGTGTCATCTGGCTTGGTCGAGCCGCTCACCCCGCGCGAACTGGAGATCCTGGAGTTGCTCGCCACGGGCGCGTCCAATCAGGAAATCGCCGAACAACTATTCCTGAGCGTAGGCACCGTCAAGGGCCACATCAACCACATCCTCGGCAAGCTGGACGCCCATAACCGCACCGAAGCCGCCGCTCGCGGCAGGGAGCTGGGTCTGATCGCAATATAACCTCGGATATAACTTTCGATAGAGGACAGTGGGCCGGTTTGGTCGTATGCTTACGTTGTAAATGCGACCGGATCGGCCCCTTTGTTTTCTGAGAAAGCCGGGTGTGAAATGCTAGATCATCTGAAGCAGCGAATTGTAGATACGCTGGCAGCGACTCGCTCGGCCACGCTGGCGACATCTGGGCCGGCGGACCTCCAAGCCAACGTGTTTCCGTGCGAGGCGGCTGACGGCGTGCTTTTCGCCCTGGTGCCGCGTACCTCGGATCATCTGTTGAACATCGAGAACCACCCGGCTGTCGTGGTCTCGACCGAGGAGTGGCAGATGCGCGGTGCGGCCGAGATCCTCGCAGCCTGCCCGCCGGAACTGGCCCTGGGCACACGCGAGGATGCGTCGTGGTGCAGTGTGGTGCGAATCGCGCCGGAGCGTTTGCATATCGCGCCGGGCGGCGGCGTGCTCTATTACGAGACAATCGACATAATCTAAGTAAACGCAATTTGCGGGGACGGGGCTCTTCCGAAGACCGGAAGAACCAACTACGATGGGATGTGCAACCATGTCGGAAGAATCACTGGTCAAGTCGGCAATGGCGGGCGACCAGGTCGCCTTCGCTGGGGTGGTCGAAATCTATCAGCGACCGGTCTACAACCTCTGTTACCGGATGTTGGGCAACTCGGGGGAGGCGGAAGACGCCGCCCAGGAGACGTTCCTGCGCGTTTACGCGCAGCGGCGGCGCTATGATTCGACTCGCTCGTTCAAAACATGGCTTCTCTCCATCGCCAGCCACTACTGTATCGATAGGTTGCGCAAACGCCGCATGCATTACGTGTCCATCGATGACGAGCCGCTCCAGGTGCATCCGGCTTTGCGTGAGGGGCGGGCAGGACCGGAGGAGGCTGTGTTGGCGCAAGAGCAGGCGGATCGCATCCAGGTGCTGCTCGCGGGGCTGGCCCCTGAGAATCGCAATGCGTTGGTCATGCGCTATTGGTATGATCTCTCCTATGAGGAGATTGCGGCCGTCACCGGTGCATCCGTCAGCGCGGTCAAGAGCCGGTTGCATCGGGCGCGCCTGACGGTTGGTGAGATGTTACAACCTGAGATCGCATCGGTCAGCGGCAGGAAAGACCAGCGATCTACCACGGCCGGCCACCTGCCGCCGAGTGCGGTCAGCCCCATTCCGGCATAGGATTCCATGAAGCGAGCCTCCACCATCGGCATAACTCTCTCCGTCTGAGACATAACCCGCGACATACCCTTTGATAGAGGACGCGAAGGTCGGTTTCCGGATATGCTATGGCCGTAGCATACCCGACCGACCTTCGTGCTGTTGTTTGACGGAGGAGTTCCATAGAGGAGGCACTGCCATGGACCCGCAAACTGTCGTCATCATCCTGTTGGTCGGATTCTGCCTGGGAATGATCGTTGGGGTGTCGCTGGCTACGCCGCGGTTGATGAGATAGGGCCGCACGGGCGATAGCAACTGTAGCTGTCGGCTGGCTCTCTGGGGGGGCGGTCAGCCGATAGTTAGCCGACTGAGAGAGAAGGATCAGCCCTTATGTTTGATACGGGTATTCAGAGCCTGGCAGTGGCCGAAGGGCAATTCGCTCGCTCGAACGGTTCTACTGAAGACTACCGGTTCCTCGCCTGGCGCGAAGGCCGGCGCATTTGGGAGCGCAGCCGCACCTTCGGCCGGCTTCGGCATCTGTGGGGCTGGCTGACGGGCCGGTCGCAACGGCTTTTCGATTTGCGCGAGGTGAGCAATGCCGTCGGTGATCAACACTACCTGGGCTTGCGCACGGTGCCGCTCGCGAGCATCGTCGGCAGCGAAGGGCGCTGCCACGATTTTGACGCCGGCTTCAATCCCCGGCACAGCGCGACCTTGGAGCGCTGGCTGAGCGTCTACACCGCCATCTATCAGGGTATTGGCCTCCCGCCGGTCACCCTGATCGAAGTCAGAGGGAAGTACTTCGTGCGCGACGGCCACCACCGCATCTCGGTGGCGCGCCGGCTGGGGAAGTTCGACGTGGATGCCGAAGTAACGGCTTGGGACGTGTCGGGGCCGCTGCCGTGGGAGAGGCAGGCGTTTGCGTTGAGTCGTGAACAATCCGGCGCTGCGGTCGTTGCGTGAGGATACGCGCCGAACTGGTTGCCGGTCAGGCTCCTACGCGATTTCGAGCAGACCCCGCTGGGCGGCGTCGCCCAGTCTCCCGACCCGCACCGTAGCAGAAGGACGGATGAGCGACCAATCGTTCGGATGGATTGGCCTTCCGGCTAATGAGCGTCACTTGTACAGATGCATCCGCCGTGCCATTTTCAGCAGGCCTTTGCCCATGGGCGTGAATTCCATAAGTTCGTCGAACGAAGCCGCCGTTTCCTGGCCTTTTTGCTTACGAATCAGCAAAGCCTCTGGCAACACTGCGATGATGAAGATCAGATTCACCACTACGGCAAAACAGGCTCGTGCCACCGAAGCCAGACCCACGGAATGAAGAACCAGACTCCTCCCATGAAGACGACAAAGACGCTGCGAACCATGAAGCCGACCGCGAACCCCAGCAGCCACATGAACAGCACGCCCAACGGATCCACGGCCAACATGCCGCCGACGGCGGCAGAGATGCCGCGTCCACCTTTGAAGCCGAAGAAGACCGGCCAGATATGGCCGATCATGGCGGCCGTCGCCAGCACCAGATAGACAGGTTGCTCAGGAATGAGCACTTTGCATACCAGCGACGGGATCAGCACTTTCAGCGTGTCGAGGAGCGCCACGAGCATGCCGTATCGCGATCCGAGCTTGGTGCCGATGGTGGTCGCACTCGCCAATTGCATTGTTGTGCCGTCCTGGTCGCCGGGGATCACGCCCAACTCCGTGGCATCGGTGGCCGGTGAGACGAATCGGGCGACTATGCGCGCAAAGGAGATCGAACCGATGAGATACCCGACGATGCTTGCCGCCAGCACCAGTTCTGCTTCCATGATTTCCTCCAGTCAGGCTGCCGGTGCGAGGCCGAAATAGACGCGGCCGGTGTTGCCGTCTATCGTGATCGGCTGTCCATTCTGCAGCATGTGGGTAGCCTGGTGGACACTGACCACCGCAGGCAACCCATATTCTCTGGCGACGATGGATGTGTGAGACAAGCGACCGCCCGTCTCCGCAACAATGCCGCCAATCCCAGGGAAAAGTGGCGTCCAGCCGACGTCGGTGAACGGCACCACGAGGATGTCGTTCGGGCCCAGATCGGCAGGCGCTTGAGCTGGAGTCAGTATGACGCGCGCCACTCCCTGTGCGCGGCCGGAGCTCCCCCCGATGCCCGTGAGGTACTCTTGATCGGCAGGTAGCCTCACGGCCGTTGTCGGCACCCGGTCCCCGAAAATGATGGGTGGGAGGTCCAGCTTGGCATCTTCGGCCATTTCGACCCGGCGCGAGGCGCAGCGCGCCTGCGCTGCGCCGCTCGTCAGTTCGCCTGCAATAAGGTCGTAGACCTCTGGATAGGTCAAGTAGAACAGGTCGCCTGGATCCGCAAGATTACCGCGCCGGACCAAGACACCTGCCAGCGCCACCAGGATGCGATGCATCTGGTAGATGCCTTGCGAGGTTGCATCGCTTACCTGCTCTCGTAGGCCAATATACGCTATCTCTGATTCCAGCAGCCGATCAAAGGCGCGCCTCTGGAAAAACGGCAGGCGTTCGCGCACGACTGCCCTGGCCGCTTTGCGGGCTTCCGAGGGGTCTTCGTCCGACATGAGTGCGGTCGGATCTTGGCCGGCTGCGCGTACGATCGCCTGCCAAATCAACGTCGGCGTCTCACTCCACGGCATTTCGCTGAAGTCGGATCCGTTTGCGCTGAGGTGGCCGTACGTTAGCATGAACTTATCGACATCCTGAAGCAATTCCTGCCCAGCAGCAGTTCCATGCAAAAGGGCGCGGCGTTGGCGGTCATTGTCTATCTGCCGCAGCCTGAGGCGCGTCTCTGGTTCCAGCGTTTGTGCCAGACCGGCGAGCCGTCGCAGTGCCGCGTTCGGCTCCAGCGATTTCAGCCCAACCAGGCCGCGCACCAGGTCGCCAGGGTTGACCTCAGGCGCAACCTTGTTGGCCCAGCGGTTGAGGATGCGATCGCGGCCCAGCATGTTAATCTGCGCCATGAAGTTGCACCAGCTCAGATCGGCATGGGCGGCGATCAGCCGGTCAAGCGCCTCGGTCAGGGTCGGGGCATCAGCCCCCGTCCAATCGGCCGATTCATAGGGCGCGAGCGTTGATGCGTAGTTTGCGAGGCAAGCCCGGATTTCACTGTCCAGCCGGGCGTGCCGCCAACTGAAGCGCGCCAACTTCGCCGCCGCCGCTACGGAGCGCATATTCATGGAACGGCGCCGCCCATCGTCGCGCTCATCCCGCCCCATCATTTCCATGAAGTTTGGTGGTAGCCCCACTTTTTCCAGTAATTGTCCCATGAGCGTCATGTCGGCGTACACACGTGAGTGGATAAGGTGAACCAGACGCACAAAGTCGAAGTCGTTGGGGCCGATCAGATCGGTGAAAATGCGGCCAAAAACCCAACGGGCATTGCCGATCGTGAGGATTGAGTAGACGAGTGGCTTAACCAGTCCGGGCGCCATGTCGGAAACCATCCGGTTTGAGTAGACATGCAGCCCGGCCAGCGAGGTGATCGGTCGCGTCTGGAGCAGATGGAAGCGCCCCCCATCCCAGGCCCATTCCACGTCCTGCGGCGCGCCGCGCTGTCGGGCGATGTCGCGCACCAGGGCGGCCAATGCCAAAGCCTGATCGGGTACCAATGCAGGCGCTTGCGGATTGTCAGCGATCGCTTCCAGCAGCGCGCCGCGCGCGTCCACCCGGAACCGATCGGGACGCACCAATCCTTGCACCAGTTGATCGCCTAGGCCATGCACCGCTTCGATCAACACGTCGCGTTGCCCGGTGTCGGGATCGGCGCTGAAAGCCACACCTGCCGAGACGGCCGCCACCATACGCTGAACGATCACTGCGACCATTGGCTGGACTTGTTGCGCTCTTCCCTTGTCGCGTTCCGCAGCATACCGAATTGCCCGCCTACCGCAGGCCGACGCCCAGCACTGCACGACCGCTTGTAGCACAGCATCTTCACCTTGCACATCAAGTACAGTATCAAGCTGTCCGGCGTACGATGCGAGTGCCCCATCCTCGCTCACCATGGAGGAACGCACCGCGACACTGCCGCCTAGTCGCTGGTAGGCTCCGCGGATGGCTTCCTCCAGCGGTTTGGACATGACTTGGCCTGGTGATCGCTCATTCAACGAGTCACAGTCCTGAACGCCGGCGCTCGCCATCGCGACCGGGAAGGCGGCAGTGGTCACGACAAAACCGACTGGCGTTTGGAAGCCCTGCTTGCGCAGCCACGCCAGGCCGGCCCCCTTGCCGCCAGCAATCGCGGGATCCAAAGCCCGCTTGTTGCTCAAGTCCTCGATGAATCTGGGCATGCTATCGCAGCCTGAGACTGAGCACGTTGGCCCAGGGTGGTCTGCACACCGGCTTGAACCTGGGCAACCGGCACATTCGCCCCGCCACATCTTCACGCCTCGGCCCTGCCTTCAATTCCTCAAGCCGGAGACGTGCGATGTCAACGCGTGACTCCTCAACGCCGATCTGGCCGGCCAGGACATTTCGTGAGGCATCCGCCATCACGCGAAGCACCAAACCAGCGAGCGCGGCCGCTAATCCGGGGTAGCGGTACATGAGACAGCCTCCTACTCGAACTGAATGGCCTCGATGACGCGCAATTGTGCGGCGCGGCGCGCTGGCCACAGAGCTGCCAACTGCGAGACGACGACTGCCACCACAAATCCCACGATAATCCCCTGCGGTGAGATGACATAACGCATACTGAAGCCAGCCATGGTGTTCATGCTGCCGATCACCGTCTGCGCCATCAGCAGGCCGACTGCGATACCCAACACGCCGCCCCCTACACCCATCATGCCGGCTTCCGCCAGGATCATCTTCGCCACCTGACGCCGAGTCATCCCCAAGCTACGCAGCATGCCGATCTCTCTGGTTCGCTCGACGACGTTCATGGTCAGTGTGTTCACGACCCCCAGCGCTGCGACAATCATCGCGATGAGGGCCAGCACGTCAAACATGCTGCTCGTCTGTCCGATGAGTCGCATGGCGCGCTCACGAATCTCCTGGTTAGACTCGACCGTCAGGTGATAGGATCGACCATAGAGGCGATCGATTCGTTCCTGCACCTCGGCGGGCGACTGGCCGCGCTGAACTTTGATCAAGAAGGTGGAGGCGTCGTTGACTCCATAATAGCGACGCAAATCATTCGCTCCCATGTGGAGCACTCGTCCCTGGTTGTAAAAGTCAACCACCACCCCCGCGATCTCAAAGTCGTGTTGACCGCGCCGCGTGAGCAGGCGCAGCGTATCGCCACGCTTGAGCTTGTTTTTCTCCGCAAGCACGCTGGAGATGAAAATAGCCTCGCCGCCGGCGAGGCGGGACACCATGCGTTCGGGGTTTCCCTGGCCCGACGTGAAGACAAACGAGGTGACGCGCGTATAGGCGATCGGGTCGATTGCCATGAGGCTGAGCGACTCGTGTGTGCCTTCCGGCAAGATGCGCTTCACGTCGAGATACCGCACCGACGCCACCTCGGCAACGCCCTCTACGCCGTTCAAGCGGCGTGCCAGGTCGGAGCGCAGATTCACGGTGGAACTGACCCAGACGTCTCCGCCGATGTAACGCTCGATCCATGTGCGGATATCGAGCGCGAAGGCATCGGTGACGGCCCGTATGCTCAGGATCATGGCGACCCCGATCATGAGCGCCGAAACCGTCAGCGCGGTGCGCAGGAGCGCGCGTTGGATGTTGCGGCTGCCCAGAGCGCCTTCGTCGCCGTAGAGACGGCGAATGATGGGGCGAACCGCTCTCTCCCAGGCGGTCAGCGCCTTAGGCACGATGAAGGCGGCTCCCAGCAGAAGCGCCATCACGGCCGCATCCTGGGTGTGATCGCCCAGGGGCGGCGGAAGCCGTACCACCACCAGCAGCAACCCGAAAACGATAAGGGCCACACCGACGGTCCAGCCATGCCGTGCAAACCAACCTGCACGACTTCGACCGCGCACGCGCAGCGCCTCGAGCGGCGAGACCCGGCTGGCCTGAAAGGCTGGCACAGCGGCGGCTGCGAGCGTGACAACGAGGCCGATCACGAAGCTGATAACTAGGCCGCTGGTCGGAATTTGGATGCGTCGCACCTCCTGTGCAAGGAAGAGCGCCATCAGCCGGATGAGGCCGCCGGCCAGCCCGATGCCTGCGGCGAGACCGAACAGCGCCCCAATCATGCCGAGCATGCCGGCCTCGACGAGAATCTGGGATATCACCTGGCGTCGCGTCATTCCCAGCGTGCGCAACATGCCGATTTCGCGCGTGCGTTCCACCACGGTCATCGAGAAGGCGTTGTATATGAGAAAAGCGCCCACGAAAATCGCGATAGCGCTGAACATGCCCAGGCCCATCTGATAGCCGGCCAGCATCTGAGCTACCCGTTCCCCTTGGGTGGCAGGGTATATCACCGAGTACCGACTGCCCAGGCGAGTCTGGAGCGCAGCCTTGAGTGACTCCAGCGCACGCCCCTGCGACGACCCGGGGACCGCAATCACATCGATCTGATCTACGTCCCCGTTGCGCGCAAAGAGATCCTGAGCGGTTTTCAGCGGTATTACGCCCAGCGCACCGTTGTTCAGTAGCCCTGGCCCCTCTTTTGAGATGAGTCCGACCACTCGGAGACGTGCGCGATCGGCGCCCGTGATGAGATCGATCTCATTCCCGACCCGCACGTCCTGCTCGTCGGCGTAGTTCTTGACGAGCATAATCTCGTATGCGCCATCATCGAGCGAGAGAAAGGCGCCATCAACTACCTTGTATTCGCGTGCGAGGGTGTCGGCAACCGGATCGATTCCGAGCAGCAGCAGGCCGCCTCTCCCAAACCCTGCGATGCTGAGGCCCACCTCGGCATCGGGCGAATCGCTGGCAAGCACGGCCTGTCCTTGGAGCACAGGGACGGCCGCCTGTACATCGGGTGCGGCTCGCACCTGGCGCAGGACTGCCTCTGAAAAGCCCAGGTCTTTGGTGTTTGCGTTCACCACCGCCAAATGTGCCTTACCGGAGGCCTCTGTGAAGACGCGTGTCACCGCGTCGAGGGTGCTGGCATTGGTGACGATGATCGCCAGAATCACCGCCACTCCCAACACGACCCCCAGGCCGGTTAGAATGGTGCGCAGTGGGCGCGCCAACAGCGATCGGATTGCCAGTTTGATCGTGGCGCCGAACATGCGAGCATTGACCGTGGGGGTGTGCCGGCGGCCCGCGCTCCGAACAGCCTCTGAGGGTTGCGAGTCAGGTGCTGTGTGTGTGGATTTCGAGGGCATGGCGGCTCAGTTTTCCAATCGTTCCATCGTCTGGATGATGGCCATCAGGCGCGTCCCACGGTCGCCGTCACGCTCAAAAGCCAACTCGCGCGAGACGAGCCCATCGCGGAGGAATACGATGCGATCAGCGTAGGCTGCCGCCTTCGGATCATGGGTGACCACGATGATCGTTTGCCCAAGCTCATCGCAGGAGCGCCGCAGCAATTCCATGATGGCGGTGCCTGTCTTGGAGTCGAGGTTGCCCGTGGGCTCATCCGCCAGAACGATGGCCGGCTCGGTTACCAATGCGCGCGCAATCGCCACCCGTTGCTGTTCGCCTCCGGAGAGTTGATCCGGTTTATGGTGGCGCCGATCGACCAGGCCCACTAATGCCAGCAGCGCATCGATGTGTGTTTGCTGCTGGCGCGGGTTGCGTCCATCGATGATGAGCGGTAGCGTAATATTCTCTTCGGCAGAGAGGGTGGGCAGCAGATTGAAGAACTGAAAGATGAAGCCAACGTTGTGCCGGCGTACAAGGGTCGCTTGGGTGTCGTCGAGGATTGAGAGGGCCTGCCCGGCGAGTGTCACTTCACCGTCGGAGGGGTGATCCAGCCCGCCAAGCAAGTGTAACAAGGTGGACTTGCCGCTGCCCGACGGACCCATAATGGCGATGAAAGCTCCTTGCTCGACGGCAAAATCCACACCATCGAGTGCGTTGACCGTATGACCACCGAGCGTGTACTGCTTGCGAAGCGAGTCTGCTTTGAGGATGGCCAAGGGACCTCCCGCAGGACGAGAGTGGTGACGAGAGCGTTTTTGTTAGCGCCAGTTCCAACTGGCAGAGCTGGAGCCTGTTCGAGCTTGCGGACGAATCCTGCCGCCACCCGATTCGCGCCGCGAAGCCACATAGACTCTTTGTTCAGAGTCAATAGTAGCATGGTACAATGTAGGTGTCAAGTTCGCGGCTTCCTGAACAAGGAGGATCAACCGATGCTGCTGGAAGCCGACTTCGCTGAATACGGGCTTCCGAGCTCAATATGAACGCGCCGGATCGGCTCTCGATAGGCGTTCACGGATAGGCGTCGAGTAGCACGTAGATGTCGTTGCTGACTCCGTTGCCGATGAACACCTGTCGAGTCCAGGGGTTGGCGGCTGCACCAAACGGATGTTGGCCCACCGGGATCGTTGTAATCACCGCGTGGCCTGACCCGTTGATCACGCTGACGCTGTTGGCCTGGCTGTTGGTGAAGAAGACGTTGCCCGTGGTGGTATCGGCGGTTACACCGCCCCCGCCGTCCGGCCCGCCGTTGCCGATCGGCACGATTGCCAGGCGCGCAAGGCCGCCAGCGGAGGCAGCGAAGATCGCCGCCCGATCTACATTGCCGTTCCTGGAGCAGGCCAGGTATAGCTTGTTCAGCACGGGGTCGAAGTCCATACCATAGGGTGACGTGTTTCCATCCCCGCAAGCTTTTGCCGCACTCGGCATGGCTGTGTAATCCGCATTGCCGTCCAACACTGCAATGGCGCCTGAATCGCGCAAGCTGACGAAGACGCGATTCAGGTTCGTATCGACTGCCAGGCCCCACGCACCGCTGTCACCCACCTTTACCTCCTTTTCAATCGTATCGGTGACTGGGTTGATGACAATGATCCGGTTGCCACCGCCCATGCCATCGGGATAGGTCACGGCGATCACCCGGTCGGTGGCGGGATTGGTCTTGATGAAGGTCGGCCGCCCTCCTGTCGCAGGATAGATTGTGGTTCGCGGAACCAGCGTGTCCGTGCTGAGCACGGAGATGCTGCCGGCCGCGAAGTTTGCCACGTAGACCTTCCCCCGATGCACGGTGACACCCCAAGGTTGGCTGCCGACTGCCGCGTTGTCGATGACGGCAAAGGTATTCCCGTCGATCATGTACAGGCGATTGGTATTTCGACCTGCCACGTAGACCCGCCCGCTGGACGGATCGACGGCCAAGCCGTTGGGAGCGACGTCCCCGGCAGTCGTGGGCAGCGGAATGACGACAGGATAGGCCGGAGGAGTCCCCGGCGTCGGCGTGGACGTGGGCGAGCCGGTCGGGCTGGGCGTCGGTGTTTGGCTGGGTGTAGGCGTCTCAGACGGCGTGGGCGTGACGGACGGTGTGAGTGTCTCGGTTGCAGTCGGCGTGACGGACGGCGTGAGTGTCTCGGTCGGCGTGGGCGTGATCGTAGGTGTAGCAGTGGGTGTGTTGGTCTGCGTCGGTGTCGCCGTGGGCGTCTCTGTCGGGGTCGGCGACGGCGTGAGCGTGGGCGTGTTGCTTGGCGTTGGTGTCGGCGTCGGCGTGAGATCGCGGGCAACGAGCGGAAGCCAGGTAGCTACTTGGTTAGCGCGCATATCATAGGCCGGACACGCGCCTCCTGAGCCCAGGTTGAGCAGCTCTGCATAGTAGGGGCCGGAATACGTCGCCATCCATGTGATGGACGATGCGCAAGACTGGATATCGCCGGCCCGGCATGCGCTCTCGTCGATGTCATCGTTGAACCCAATGCGGTTGCCGTTTTTGTCATATAGAAACATGAAGGTGTCGGTGCCGGCAGCCAACTTGCCAGTACGAGCATTATAGGCGCGGTTCGCACTGGTCTGGATCACCATTACATCAATATCGCGCGGGACGTGAAACGTATGCGACGCCCAAAGCCCATTGCCAGGCAATATTGAGGCCTGCAGGCGGGTATCATCGGTCTCATACGCGTCGGGGTCGCATGTTTGCAAGCCAGTCGCTCCGTTCGCGACGAGGGTGGCTGCTTGCGTTTTGGGCAAGGTGACCGATTGGGCAGGGCTCGCAACGAGTAAGGCGGCTGCGAGCAGCACCGCCACCGGCAGGAGTATGCGAGTGAAGCCTGATCGCATCGGACGGCTCCTTGACGAGGTATTAACAATGCGCTGTCACATTATAGCCTACTACAACCCAACAGGCCAATTCGCCGGACGAGCGTAGCGGAGAAGCGCGCCAGCGGAATTCAGTGCTCCGTCAGCGATTGTGCAACGAGCCACGCGTATGATATACTCGGCCCAACTACCAAAAATGTGGGAGAATTCAGACGGCCTATGTCCAAGCTGCTTTCACATGATGAACTCCGCGCTCATTTCGCGAAGAAGTTCGGTCGCTCCGCCACCGTCATCGCACGGGCGCCGGGTCGGGTCAATCTGATCGGCGAGCACACCGATTACAACGATGGCTACGTTCTACCGGCAGCCATTGAGCGTGAAACGCGCATCGCAGCCGCCCCGCGCGCTGATGGTTGCGTGCACCTCGTCGCGTTCGATCTATCGCGTGAAACGACGTTCGATCTGGCGGATGTGCAGCGCTCGACGAGCGAAGGGTGGAGCAACTACATCCGCGGCGTGGCCGCCGGGCTGCTGGCCGCAGGCTATCCGGTGCAGGGTTTCGATGGTCTTATCCAGGGTGACGTGCCCATCGGCTCCGGCTTGTCGTCGTCGGCTGCGATGGAGATGGCGTCGGTGCAGGCATTCAGCGCGATCGGCGGCTTTGTAACGCCATCGGCCCAGGCGGCGCGCATCGGTCAGAAGGCCGAGCACCTCTTCGTCGGCGCCAACACCGGCCTCATGGATCAGTTGGCCTCGGCGTTGGGGCAGCCCGATCATGTGCTGCTGATCGATTGCCGCGATCTGAGCTTTCGGCCGGTGCCCATTCCCGCCGGCGCTGCGATCCTCATCGCTGATACATCCGTCCGGCGTTCATTGGCCGCGTCAGCCTATAACGAGCGTCGCGCGCAGTGCGAGGCCGCCGCGCAGGCATTGAGTGTGCCCGCGTTGCGCGACGGTACGCTGGCGATGCTCGACGCCGTCGCTCTGCCGGATGTGGTTGCCCGTCGCGCGCGCCATGTGATCGCGGAAGATGATCGGGTGCTTGAGACGGTTGCCGCGCTACAGGGCGGGGATTTGCACAAAGTTGGGGAGCTGATGAATGCGTCGCATGCCAGTCTGCGCGATCTGTACGAGGTGAGTAGCGTCGAACTGGACACGATGGTTGAGTTGCTGCGAAGCCAGCCGGGATGTTATGGCGCTCGGTTGACGGGAGCCGGCTTCGGGGGATGCGCGGTCGCGTTGATGGAAGCCGGCGCGGTGGATGCCGCCATTCCGGCCGTGGCCGCCGTATATCGAATGCGCACCGGCCTCACGCCGGCGCTCTATCCGACGCGGGCCGCGGCCGGCGCGAGCGCACTGACCCTCTGAATCGGACGGGGCGCCCGTTGAAACCTTCGCGCTGATTCTGCATCGAAACAGTGAGGCAGGCGCTTCCTGTCCGAATTCATCTTCCCGAAAGGACTCTCCCCATGCAAGAGATGGTCATTACCTTCCCCGGCGGCGCCCGCGTGGATGCCGCATTCGGACAATATGCCGTGCGCACCGATCAGCCGCCGCAGGGTGGCGGGGCAGGCGCAGCGCCGACGCCGTTTGCGACGTTTCTGGCCTCGCTCGGCACCTGTGCGGGCATCTATGTGTTGGGTTTTTGCCGGCAGCGCGG
>JALOOE010000536.1 GCA_025454565.1 Anaerolineae bacterium | reverse complement strand
TCGATCAGGACGGTGGCGCCCGTCTACAGCCTGGCCCGCATGTTGAAGGAGTACTACACCAAGTATTACTTCCCGGCGAGCCGGTTCGGGCAGCGGGTGGATGGCGGCACGACGGCGCGCGATCTCGCCGAGTGGGAGCGTCAGGTGCGCGCTGGCTGGCCGCAGGTGTCATTGGAGGCGACGACCGCCCAGGTGGGGGATCAGCCGGTCGCCGAGATGGCTGCGGACGCCACCGCTGTGGTTCGCGCCACGCTGCGTCCAGGCGCGCTTACGCCGGAGATGTTGGCGGTGGAGCTGGTCTACGGCCAGGATGGCGGCCGTGGGCCCGCGACAACGCAGATCGTGCCGATGCGCATGACGGGCGCCCGGGATGGCGCGATCACCTATGAGGCCGAGTTGGCATCGATCGACAGCGGCGCCGTCACCTACGGCGTGCGTGTCCGGCCGCAGCATCCGGAGCTGCCGATCCCATTCGCGATACCGCAGGTGAACTGGGCGTGACGGAAGGCGTATGGGTGAAGGGGTGAACCGGTGAATGGGTGAGTGGGCGAATCCGCTGATTCGCTGATTCGCTGATTCGCTGATTCGTTGATTCGTTGATTCGCTAACATGAATGATCTTGGCCCACTGAGCGAGCGCGAAATCGAGGTCATGAAGCTGGTTGCGTTGGGTAAGACCAACCAGCAGATTGCGCGCGACCTGAGCATCAGCCCGAACACGGTCAAGGTCCATCTCCGCAATATCTTCGAGAAGCTGGGGGTTCAATCGCGTACCGAGGCGACGATGGAGGCGGTGCGCCGCGGCTGGGTTTCTGTGGGCGAGGTGGCTCCTGTGCCTGCGGATGAGAGCGCCGATCAGGATCATCTGGCTACCGCGGGCGAGATGGCGAATGCGAACAGTGCGACTTTGGCGAGCGCGACCGTATCCTCGCCGCCAAAAACGGTCGAACCCGTGCCATATCGCCCGCCGATCGCGAGGTGGCAGCGCGTCTACATGGTCGCCATCGGCGTGCTGTTCCTCCTGGCCCTGCTGGCGCCGATCTGGTGGCAGAACCGGAGCCAGGCCGCCACCGTCACCCCGTTCAGCGACGTGGGCCAAGTGCAGATGGCGCCGGCCGCACGGCCGAAGGTGTCGCGCTGGATCGGTCGCGCGCCGCTGCCCGAGCCGGCTGACCGATTGGCGTTGGCAAGCGATGGTTCAAAGCTGTATACTATCGGCGGCGAAACGGCCAGCGGGATCACTGATCGGGTCACGATCTACGACCCACGCAGCAACGGTTGGGCCGCAGGCGCGTCCAAGCCGACCCCGGTGGCGAATGCGAACGCGATCTGGCTCCGAGATCGCATCTACGTCCCGGGCGGCACGACGGTAGATGGGATGCCGACGGACGCGGTCGAGGTCTACGATCCGAAGACTGACACGTGGGAAGCGCGCGCCGCGTTGCCTTTTCCTTTGGCGGCCTACGGCTCGGCCGGGCTTAATGGCAGGCTCCACCTGTTCGGTGGCTGGGATGGCACACGTTATCTGGCTGACACCCTGATCTACGACCCTGAGACCGACAGTTGGTCCGTTGGGATGCCGATGGCCGAGCCGCGGGCGTTCCTGGCGGCCAGCTCGCTGCAAGACCACATCTATGTCGTCGGCGGATATGACGGACAGCGGGAGCTGGCAACCGTCGCGGCCTACGATCCGGCCGGCGAAGGGACGGCGGCTGGCCCCTGGTCGAGTCGCGCGCCGCTGAGCCAACCGCGCGGTGGCCTCGGACTCGTCGCGTTGGGGCAGCGGCTATATGCTGTGGGCGGCGGCTGGACGGAACCGCTGGCGTTCAACGAGCAATACGATATCAAGACCGGCGCCTGGTCGCGCATCGAGACGCCCGCGGTGGGGCAATGGCGCAACCTGGCGCTGGCTGCGCTGGGAAACAAACTCTACGCAGTCGGCGGCTGGAACGGCAGCTATCTGGGGACGAACGAAGAGTATCAGGCGCTGCTGCAGCAGTTGTTGCCGCTGTTCACGCGAGGGGAATGAGGACGGAGACGGGAGACGGGAGACGGGAGAACGGTACTTCCGTCCCCCGTCCTCCGTCTCCCGTCCTTCCTTACAACGCCGGTTTTGCCAGCTTCTGGATCTTCGGCAACGTCTCGCGCCAACTGATGAGAGACAGACCGAGCTTTTCGCGCAGGCGTTCGGGCGGCATCCCGTTGCGATAGTCGCGCACCGCGCACGTCCATCGCAATTGCTCGAACGAAACCCCTTCCACCAGCCCCGCCAGCGCCGCCAGATCTGCCAGCACATATTCGAGATTGCGCGCAGTGCATTCGAACAGGTGGGTCTTCGGCTTATATTCACGCAAGTATTGCCGATAGGCGGGCGTGAAATTCGGCCCTAACGCCAGCTTGCGCTCCTTCAGCGTCCGTCGTGGGTCAGCATAGCGCACATAGAGCACCGGCGCCGCCGCGTTCGATAGGTCGATGTGCGTCAGCTCGATCTCCATGCATTCGCTCTTCTTGATCCCCGTCTGCAGAATCAGCGATACCAGCAGGTAGGGCCGCGAGTCCGGCTTGGCCGCCCACAGCAGGTCGCGCGCGGTGCGCATCACGGCATTGACCGCATCGTCGTACAGGATTTCCGGCAACGGCGTGGTCGGATGCTCGTGCACGATCGGCGCTGCCGGATCGCTGGGAATCGCATCCGATTCGGCCAGCCAACCGAAAAACACCTTCAGGGTCGTCAGACGGCGCGCGTAAGACTTCGGGCTGCATGGCACCCCGCGATCGGCGCGCATCCAGGTGAGGAACTGCTCCAGATCGGCCTGGCTGACGCTGCCGATGGTGCGGTTGGCGGCCACGTATTTGCTGAAAAGGCGCAGGTCGGCCTGAAATGACTTAATGGTGTTGTCGGAGAAGCCTTGGCGGATCATGTGGCCGTGAAAAGCGGTGATCGCGGCTGCTAACGACGATCCGGCGTCCAAATCGATGGGCACTGAGGCAACCGGTCGCGTTTTCTCGCCCGCCGTGCCACGGCCGGGGCGGCCTTCCGGGAAAAGATCGAGTTGTTCTTCCAGCATTGGAGCCT
>JALOOE010000535.1 GCA_025454565.1 Anaerolineae bacterium | reverse complement strand
GCGTTCCAGTTCGACGATCATGTACGTCACCGTCTGCTCGAACGCGGGCAGATCGAATCCCTGATAGCCGCCGGCTGCGACCAGCTCCCGCAGCGCGCGGGCATTCGCCAGATCGGCGCATAAGACGGTTTCCAATTTGGCGTAGTGGGCGGGCGCCGGGGTGACGCGCAGGCGCGCCGCAAGCTGGCTGGCGCGCAGATGATTGAGGCGGGAGCAGGTCAGGTGGCGGAAGATGCGCAGCGAATCGGTTTGCCGAGCCAGGTCTGCCTGGCGTTCGGCCCCCGCCGTCACCCCTTGCAGATGCGCCAACGCCCGCTCCAGGTGGTCGATGCAACGCTCCAGCCGCTGCCCGGTCTCTTCGATCAACCGCGGGTTGACGACCGCCGTGGACAGATAGACGACGTAGGCTGCGCCGCGGCTGCTCTCCCAACTCGGCGTCGTCCACGGCGTGGGCAGGCTGGCAGTGAAGCTGCGTGACCAATAGCCCTGGCCGAGTTGTTGATCGTAGCGGACGGAATTATAGTGCCGCAGCCGCCAACTCACGTCCCACGGGTAGACCTCGACGGCGCGCGCGGCCTCTTCCCACGCGGCGAGCAGCGATGTAGCGCAATCCGCCGGATGGCCGCGCACTGCGTCTGGAGCGCAATCCAGCGGATTGCGGTACGTTTCCATCACCTTTCTATCGTCCGAGGCATATTCCTCTGCCAGGGTCGCGAGCAGGGCGTTGTCGTCCGCCTCTGGCCGGCGCAGGAACGCGCGCCACGCCCGCTCGTTGACCGAGATATGCTCGGCGACCGTGCCGAAGTACTCCTTCACGCCGGTGACGCCCGGCAGGCCGGCGACCGCGCGCAATTGCTCGATCACCAGCCGCGGGCAGGGGTAGCTCGGCACCGGGCCGAGATCCTCGCCGGCGCCCGAGAGGAACAACTCGACGATTACGCCTGTGCCGCGATCCGCCGCCAGACGGCAAAGGTGGCGCAGCCAGAGGTCGGGCTGGTTGACGTAATATACTTCGTGGATGCTGCTGTGCAGAGAGAGGGTGATCCGGGGATCGAGCCGCTCGGCCACGGCGTAGGTCTGCGCAGCGGTGAACTCCCACGGCTCCCACCACATCTCGACGCCGGGCTTGAACTCGTCCAACACGCCGCGCACATAGTTCAAAAAGTCCGGCAGGCGTTCGTGGAGGGGAACGCCGCGGCAGGCCGGGCAGTCGTCCTGTTCATCGCACACCTCGGCGAGCTCGTCCACGGTGTAGAAGAGGATGCCTTCGGTTTCCGGGAGTGCGGCGAAGTGTTGCGCCAATAGCTCGCGGTAGAGCTGGCGGACGGTTGGGCTTTGGATGCATGCCACGGCGACGCCCGGCGTCGTGCGGCTGGTTGGTTGGCCGATCAAGGTTGCCGCGGTTGCCTGCGCTTCGGGCGATAGTCTGCCGAGGTTGATCTGCGTCGGGCAGCCGAAAAGGAAAAAGGGGCGCAGGCCGGCTGTCACCACGGCATCCGTGCGTTGGCGGAGGCGAGGGGCGTTCGTTGCCACTCGCTTCGGATCGGAAAGCCACGGATAAGTGGGGCTGATGTGCACATCTTCCAGGGTGACGGCATCCATCCACGGCCGCGACCACGCCAGGTTGACGAAGAGCGTGTTCACGCCCAGCGTCTTGAGACTGGCTAACTGTTCCGGCAGGTGATCGCGATACGGGTTGTCCCAGTAGACAGGGTTGCCGAGGATAGTGGCGACGGTGGGGAAGCGGAGTTCGGACACGCTGGCTCCTGATCCGGATAGGCCGGACGAACTGCTCACCCCAAAGTCACTAAGGGCGTGTCAAGTTCCCGTTCTGGCTCGGTCGGAGACCGGCCAGAGCAGGAGGACGAACTGCTCACCCCAAAGTCACTAAGGGTCTGCAAAGTAGTGGTTTCTCGCTTTGGCCGGTCTCCGACCGAGCCAACGGCGGAACTCATTCTCTTACGAACCTTAAGTCACCACGGACACAAAAAGCGCGTACTTTGTGCTCCTATGGGTCTTGGTATCTTCGGGGTGAAATCTCAAACCAGCGCGATGGCTGGATCATCCAGTCGCACGCGCCGGCCCTCACGGGTGGAGACGTAGGTAGCAAGGACCATGCGCAGCGATGTGCGTCCCTCCTCGGCGGTGGCTAGCGGCGCGGCCTGGCCGTGGAAGAAGTCGGACAGCGATTTGGAAAGCGCAGCGATGCGGTTACCGTGGCTGGTTGGGCTGGGGAGCGCGCTGGCTGTCCAGTCCTTCTTGTCGAGCGTGTACCACTTTTGCCCGACGGCGTCGGCCGGGCGCGGCACGTTGCAACTCGGTACGTCGCCGTAGTTCTGGACGATGCTGCCTTTCTCGCCGATCACTTCGACCGTGTTCTCGGCGGCCACGCAGGTGAAGGAGCAGACGACCTCGGCCAACATGCCGTCGGCGTAGCGATAGAGGGCGATGCCGTTGTCGTTCGGCGCCAGCGGGTTGAGCAAGGATGAGACCTCGGCCATGACCGTCTCTGGGACGCCCAGCAGCCATTGGAGGAAATCAATCGGGTGGGCTGCGTCATCGGCCCAGATATCGCGATTCAACTCAGGGTTGAAGTGCCACATGCTGGGGATGTCCCAGAGTTGTGAGGGCAACCCATGCCGCCGCCGCACCATGAAGATCTTGCCGAGCGCGCCGTTCCGCAGCATCTCTTTGATCTCGATGTTCTGCGGGTCGGCTCGCATCTGCCAGGCCATTGTGAAGGGCACGCCGTGGCGCTTGACCGCGGCGACGATGCGGTCGGCCTGCGGCATGGTGAGCGCAATCGGTTTTTGCAGCGCGATCATCTTGCCCGCCGCGGCCGCTTTTTCGACCACGTCGGCGTGCAGCGAGGTCTCAGCCCCGACCACGACCGCCGGCATGTCAGGGCGGGCCAGGAACGCGTCCAGATCGGCATAGCCCTCGATGCCGAATGTGTCGGTGTTTTTTTTCAGCCGCGCCGCGTCGTGATCCCACGCGGCGACCAGATTGATGTCCAGCGCCGGATTCTGCTTCCACTGGTTGCAATACATCCCCACGTGCCCGTGGGCAAAACCGAG
>JALOOE010000534.1 GCA_025454565.1 Anaerolineae bacterium | reverse complement strand
TGCCGCACGGCCACGGTGACGGCCCTGGTCAGCTCGCATCAGTGGCCCGGCAATGAGCCGAACATCATCATCGTGCCGAACGAACACTTCGAGAACATCGTGACGCCGCGCCACCTCGGCGACGCGTTTTACAGCCGCATCCCGCAGAAACGGCTGATGCCCGCCGGAGATCGCGCCGTGTACGCCGAACGGCTGCGCGCACATCTGGCGCCGCGCCGAGCGGCGCTGGTGGCAGGAGACGCCGATGGATTCAGCACTGATTGAAGTCATCATCATCCTTGTATTGATCCTCATCAACGGAATCTTCGCGATGTCCGAGATTGCGGTGGTGTCGAGCCGCAAGGCGCGCTTGCAGGAGGCCGCCGAGGATGGGGATGCGCGGGCGGAAGCGGCGCTGGAACTGGCATCACATCCCCTGGGGTTTCTGGCGACGGCCCAGATCGGGATTTCGCTGGCCGGCATCCTGGCGGGCGTCTTCGGCGGCGCGACGATCGCCGAGCGTCTTGCAGGCGTCCTGGTCACGATACCGATCCTGGCGCCCCATAGCCAGGCGATCAGCGTCGGCGTGGTGGTGCTGACCATCACCTATCTCTCGCTGGTGCTGGGCGAGCTGGCGCCAAAACGTGTGGCGCTGGCGAACCCCGAGCGGATCGCGGCGCGCGTGGCCGGACCGATGGCCGCGATGGCCGCGGTCACCCGCCCCCTGGTTCGCTTCCTCAGCGCATCCACCGACTTTGTGACGCGGCTCATGGGGGTCAAGGCGGTCGATGAAACAGCGGTGACACCTGAAGAAATCCGTATCCTCATCGCGCAAGGCACAGAGACCGGCGTCTTCGAGGAGGCGGAGCAGGACATGATCGAAAGCGTGTTGCACCTGGACGAGCGCCGCGTCGGCTCGCTGATGACCCCGCGCACGCAGATTGTCTGGCTCGACGTGCAGGATACCGCGGATGTGATCCGCGACAAGGTCACGTCCAGCCGCCACTCGCGCTTCCCGGTTTGCGAGGAGAGCCTGGAAAACGTGCTTGGCATCCTGCGCACCAAGGATCTGCTCGCGCAGAGTCTGGCATGTCAGCCGCTTGATCTGCGGAGCGTCCTGCAGACGCCCTTGTTCGTACCCGAAACCACTTCGGCGCTGCGCATGCTGGAGTTGTTCAAGCAGCAGAGACGGCACATCGCGCTGGTGACTGACGAGTTCGGCAGTATCCAGGGCATCGTCACGCATAACGACATCCTGGAGGCGGTGGTGGGCGTGATGCCGAGCGCGGGCGAGCCGGCCGCGCCGGGCGCCGTGCGTCGCGAGGATGGTTCATGGCTGGTGGATGGTCTGATGAATCTTGACACATTCAAAGCGTTGTTTGAGATTGAGGAGTTGCCGGACGAGGTGCAAGGCATGTACCAGACGCTTGGCGGCCTCGCCATGTACCAGATCGGCGCTATCCCTGCGGTGGGGCAGACGTTTGCATGGCAAGGGTTTCGCTTCGAGGTCGTGGATATGGATGGCCGGCGCGTCGATAAGGTGCTCATCCAGCCGCCGACTGCGCCGGGAACGCCGCGCAACACAGCGCGCTGAAGCCAATCTCGGGAGGATAGGGAGTTTATATGGGCGCCCGCATTGATATGATCGGCATTTTCGTGGCCGATATCGCCGCCATGGTCGCATTTTATCGCGATGTGCTCGGCTTTGAGATCGAGTGGGGCGGCGCAGGGCCCTACGCTGAGTTCAAGCATGAGGGGGTGCGCTTCTCGATGTATGCGCGGCAGGAGCTTCCCGGACTGTTGGGCCGAGCGCCGGGCTTCGCCAGCGGACTCAACGGCACCTTCGAGTTGGCGCTTGATCTCCCGCGCGCTCAGGACGTGGATGAGGAATTTGCTCGCGTCGTGGCTGCGGGCGGCCAACCGGTCTACGCGCCGCGGGATGAGCCGTGGGGCATGCGCTCCTCGATGATCGCCGATCCGGAAGGCAATCTCATCGAGATTGGCTCATGGAATCGGGGGGGAGCATGAACCGTAAGTTCCGACTTCCATTGCGCTGGAGGAGCGTGGTGCTCCTGTCAATCGTGTTGCTCCTGGCGGCATGCACCGCGCGCAGCGCCACCAAAGGCAAGATCACCGGCGCTGACGCTCAGCCGGGCGCGGTGCCGAATATTGTCGGGTCGTATTCCGTCAACGGCCTGGACCCGCTCGGCACGGAGTACGGCGGCAATCTGATGATCAAGCCGGGCGCAGCGCCGGCCGAGTATCTCCTGCAGTGGATCGTCACCGGCAGCATCCAGGAGGGCCGCGGCAAGCTCGACGGCAACACACTGCGCGTCGAGTGGCGCACGGTCGAGGGGATCAAGCCATCCAGCGGGGTGACAACCTACACCGTCACAACGAAGCGGGAACTCTACGGCGATCGTGCGGTGAGCGGCTTATCCAAAGTCGGGACGGAGAGAGCGTTCCCGAATCCCGAGGGCAAGGGCCGGTAGTTGGGCGCCCGCTCTGCCAATAAAGCGAAGACAGTCTCGAGACGCAACGACGGGAACCGGATCGATTCCGGTTCCCGTCGTCCCTTTCGTCTACAGATCGCCTACTTGAGCGTCTGCATGTAGGCGATCAAGTCATTCGCTTGTTTGTCGGTGAGCGTCGGCTTGGGCATCAGACCTTTCTGGAAGCCCTTCGCGACAACCGCATCCGGCTCAGTGAGCGATTGGCGGAGATATTGCTCTGCCGATTGACCGGCGGCCGCGCTGCCCGCCCGGCTTGCGATACCGGCCATCGAGGGGCCCACCAACGTCTTCCCGGCTTCCAGCGAGTGGCACGTGATGCAGCCCGGGCTCGAGCCGATCACCGTCTGCGCGAAGAGCGTCTTACCGGCAGCAGCATCGCCCGCGCCGCCGCCACTGGCGGCCGGCTGGCTTGCACCACCGCCACCACCGCACGCGGCCAACGCCAGCACCGCTACCATCAACCCGACGACCACGAACAGTGTCGCCTTACGCATGTCTACCCTCCTAGGTTGAGAAAATGAGTGTGAACTCCACCACAGGTCATTATACGCTTAACCGCCCTTACCTCAAAGTAAGCAGATAGGCTA
>JALOOE010000533.1 GCA_025454565.1 Anaerolineae bacterium | reverse complement strand
ACCGGCAGAAGGCGTCTCGGCCAAGGGCGCGGTCCTGGGCGCAACCGCCGCGGCCGTCGTCGCGAGCAGCACCAAGAAGCAGAAAGAGTTGGAGGAAGCACAGGCTCAACTCGCAGATCTGCAGGCCAGGCTCGATGCGGCGACTGCTGCGCAAGCCGATACCGAAGCGAAGCTGGCGGGCGTGGAAGAGCAGCTCGACGCGCTCGCGGCCGAGTTGCAGCCCCTCGCGGGCGCAACGGCCGTTGAGGGAGAGGCGCCTGCTCTCGAAGCCATCGGCGAAGGCGTTCCGGCGGAGGGTGAGGCCGAGGGCGCAGCGGTGACTGCCCCGGCGCCGGAAGAGCCGGCAGCGAAGGCCGCCGCGCTTGTGGTTGCTGTGGCGGCTCTGGGGGCTAAGGAGCAGGCGGCAAGCTCGGAGCTCGCCGAGGCTCAAGCGCAACTTGCCGAGCTCCAGGCGCAATCCGAGGCTTTGCAGGCGCAGTTGGCCGCGCGCGATGCTGAACTCGCCGAGCTGCAGGGCCGTATGCGTGCGTCAGAGCCTATCCAGGACGCCATGTCCGTTTCCGCATCGCTCGCCGGCCTGCCGCAGTTCAAGACGCGCGCGGCCGGCTCGGCCCTGATCGTGGGCGTCCAGCCGTATCTCTCGCCCAAAGTTCAGGGGCTGTCTCAGGTCATCGGCATCGGTTCGGTGCGCCAGCAGCGGCTCTACAACGCCGGCGTCGGTTCTTTCTGGGAGTTGGCCAGCCTTTCCAACGAAGAGTTGTTGGAGATGCTGCAGTTGAGCGATCTGCGGGCCCAAGAGGTGTATTACGACGGGATCCGCGCAGAAGCGACTCGGCTGGCGCGCGAGACCAACTCGGTGGGGTGCATCTGGGACGGCGATCACATCGACGACTTCGAGCCGCTGACCGGGGTCGGCAAGGTTTACGAACAGCGCTTGTATGAGGCCGGCATCTGCACCTATGAACGACTGGTTGAGACCAGCATCGCCGAGTTGGCCGAAATCATCCACGCGCCACAGATGCAGACACCTGACTTCGGCCTCTGGCTTGCCGAGGCCAGAAAGCTCATGGAAGAACGCGCGGAGACGAAACCCTCATAACATCGGTGCTCGCCGTCAGCGCGGCTGATCCTGGCGGCGAGCACGATCCGCGGCTGACAGACCGTCCGGCCAATCGTGTTCGGCCCGGTTCGTCAGTCGATTCGTTTCACCTGACCAAAAACGATCATGTCCCTATCGAGCCTGCTCCGCCGCGGCGTCGGCCTGCAACTGGAAGTGATGAGCGAACTGTCAGCCGACCGGCTGGCGGAGACGCTGGTCGCGTTCGCCAACGGCGACGGTGGCACCGTGCTGCTGGGTTCCGACGCGCAGGGCAATGTCACCAACAGCCTGCAGGCCGAGGATGCCGAAACCCTGCTGCGCAGCGCCCTCGCGCAATGCCGCCCCCTTGTGCGCACCGAATGGGAACGGTTTGAAGGGCGCGATGGGCTGGTGGTGGGCATCCATGTGCCGCGCAGCACCGAGCTGCATTCGCTGACCGATGGCCGCGTGCTCGTCCGCTCACACCTGGGCAACGAGGTGTTGGACGGCGCCAAGATCAGCTTTCTGGCGGCGACCAAGGCCACCGGCGATTTCGAGCAGGAAACAGTTGCCGGGGCCGGCCGCGCGGACCTGGACGACGAGGTTATCCAGGATTTCCTGCACCGGCGTGCGGCGCGCCTGGGCCGCGATCTGGGCCAGACGGTGGATGAGTTGATGGTGGGCATCGGCGCGCTGAAGCCGGACGGGCAGCCCACCGTGGCGGGCTTGCTGCTTTTCGGCCGCGAGCCGCAGTTCTTCCTGCCGCAGAGCGGCCTGGTCTATGTGCGCTTCGCCGGCACGGAGCCGCGCGGCCTCCCCGGTCAGACGATCTACACCCGCCGCGAGGACTTCAACGGTGGGCTGGCACGCGTCATCGAGGGGTGCTGGGCGATCCTCTTGCAGGAGATGCGCGGCGAGGCGGTCGTGCGCGGCTTGAAGCGCGAGGACAAGCACGTCTATCCGCTCTTCGCGGTGCGCGAGGCGTTGGTCAACGCGGTGTGCCACCGCGACTATCGCCTGTCGGGCAAGCGGGTCGAAGTGCGCCAGTTCGACGACCGGCTGGAAATCAGCAGCCCCGGCGGTCTGCCCGGCTACATCACGCTCGACAACATCATCGAAGAACACTTCTCCCGCAACCCGCGGCTGGTGAACGGCCTGTTCGAGTGGGGCTACATCGAGCAGCTCGGCCTGGGCATCGACCGGATGATCGAGGAGATGGTGCAGGCCGGGCATCCGCAGCCGGAGTTCAAAGCCACGCCCTACTCGTTCACGGTCGTGCTACATCGCACCGTCGTCGCCGAGCCGCGCCGCGCCATCCCCGAATGGGCGACCGGCATGAACGAGCGGCAGATCCGGGCGATCCAATACCTCAAAGAGAGCGGCCGCATCACCAATCGCGAATATCACGAACTATGCTCCGATGTTTCCCCGGAGACGCTGCGCCTCGATCTCAACGACCTGGTGGAAAAGGGGTTGGTGATGAAGATCGGGGATAAGAAGGGCACGTATTATATTTTGAAGTAGTGGCATCGATGCAGTTGAGGACGCACTTCGCAGCCGCCTTCTCCGCGATACCCTCACGCGCGATGTGCTTCATTCAGTAGCAGCACGTGTCAGCGCGACACGCAACGCCTCCTGGATATCACGCACAAAGACCAATTGCACCTTATCGCGTATGTAGTCGGGCAGGAAGCGCACGTCCTGCTCGTTCTCAGCCGGTAGGATGACGGTCTTCACCCCGGCTTCGATGGCCGCCAGCAGCTTGGCCTGGATGCCGCCCACAGCCAGCACCTTGCGAAAGATGCCGTGGCAACTTTGGACTGCTGAAGAAGACGCTCGCGTTGCACGCGGGACAGGCCCGGCCGCAATCACGCTTGTCCCGGCCGCTCAGCCGAGCGCGAGCGCCGGCCGCCGCTGGCCGAAACCGGTCGCCTGCTCGAACGCATAGGCCATCTGCAGGACGCCGAAATCGTCGCGATAGCGACCGACGATCTGGATGCCGACCG
>JALOOE010000532.1 GCA_025454565.1 Anaerolineae bacterium | reverse complement strand
CGACTGATCCACGGCAGCCAAATAACCGCGGCGGCTGAGATCGGCCACCATCGCGGCCAGCAGCCCCTCGCCGACCTCCAGCCGCTGCGCCAGCTCGGCAGTCGAATGGATGCCGCCATCGGCGAGCAAGCGGAGCATCTCCGCCAGGGGTGTTCGGGATACTGAATCTCGCATCGTTATTGTTCCGGGGTCCGGGTTCTGGGGGCCGGGTTCAAGGTTGAAGGTTACAGGTTGAAGGTTACAGGTTGAAAGTTGAAGAAGGCCCCCTGAGTGGTCTCGTTCGACCTTCGACCTTCGACCCTCAACCCTCAACCTTCAACCTTCAACCTTCAACCCTCAACCCTCAACCTTCAACCGATCAACTGCGCCACCTGGTAGATGACAATGCCTGCGCCCAGCGACAGCGCGAGCGTCAGTCCGATGGCGGCGGCGGGCCAGCGCCAGGAGTTCGTCTCCTGCTTGATCGTCGCCACGGTCGCCAGACAGGGGATGAAAAGCATCACCACCGCCAGAAACGCGACGCGGGCGGCCGGCACGAGCACGAGGGCTACTTCTTGCGCAAGTGTGACGCTCTCCGCGTTCGTGTTGAACAGGATGCCCAGCGTGGCGATGGTGTTCTCTTTGGCGAAGAAGCTGGTGAGCAGCGCCACGATTATCCGCCAGTCGTTCAGCCCCATCAACTGGCCGATCGGCTCCAGGCTGCGGCCGATCGCGGCCAGCACGCTGTTGTCGATGCCGGGGCCGGGGAAGGACGACAGCGCCCACACGACCATCGAGGCGAGCAGGATCAGGGTGCCGGCTTTCTTGACGAAGCTGACGGTGTTGTTCCACACGTACAGCCCCACGGTGCGGCCGTTCGGCACGTGGTAGAGCGGCAGCTCCATGATGAACGCGGTCTGATCGCCGCGGAACGCGAGTTTGTTCACGACGATCCCCGCCACGGCCAGGACGGCCAGATTGAGCGCCACCAGTCCGAACGAGATGAGGGTCGCCCCGGTCACAAAGAAGGCCGGGATCAAGAACGCGAGCACCGCCAGCCGCGCCGTGCACGGTACCAGCGGCGCCAGCAGGATCGTCAGCCAGCGTGCGCGGCGCTCTTCGATGATGCGTGAGCCGAGCACGGCCGGCACGTTGCAGCCGAAGCCCAAAAATAGCGGCATGAACGATTTACCGTGCAGCCCCATCAGATGCATGAAGCGATCCATGACGTACGCGCCGCGAGCCAGGTAGCCCACATCCTCCAGCGTGCCGAGGATGGCGAAGAAGATGATCAGGATCGGCAGGAATGCGAACACCGTGCCCACGCCGGGGATCAGGCCATCGGTGATCAGCGCGGAGAGCCAACTCGGCGCCCAACCCAGAGCGAGAGTCGCCAGCGCATCCAGCGCGCCCAACACCTGGGTCGACAGCCAGTCGGCAATAGGGGTCGCAATCGTGTACGTGAGCCAGAAAGCCACACCGAGGAGTCCCAGCAGCAGTGCCAGCCCCGCGATCGGGTGCGTCGCGACGCGATCGATCCGCGCGGTCCGGGTGATGGCGCCCGCTTTGGGCTGTGTCACGGCCGCACGCATCATGCGACCGATCCACTCGTAGCGCCCACCGGCGATGTCCAGGTAGGCGTCCTCATGCTTAAGCAGCAGCGCGTCCAGATGCTCGCGATCCTCGACAGGTAGCGCCGCGCGCATCAGCGCCGTGATCTCGGCGTCCCCTTCGAGCAACTTGAGCGCCACCCAGTCCTGCGGATAGGGCGCCGGCGTGTGATCGGCGATCAGGCCGCGCACCTCGCAGAGCACCGGTTCGTGTTCGGGACGAATGGCTGGCCGGTTGGGCCTGTACGCATCCGGATGCAGTGCCAGCCTGGTGGCTGCTTCCGTCAACTCTTTCAACCCCTGGTTCTTGGTTGCCACGATGGGCGCCACCGGGACGCCGAGCGCTGCCTCAAGTACGTGCGGCTCCACATGGATGCCGTGCTGTTCGGCGACGTCAAGCATGTTCAGTCCCAGCACCAACGGCTGTTGCATGGCCAGCAGCTCTGCTACCAGATAGAGATTACGTTCCAGCGCCGCCGCGTTGACCACGGCGATGACAACGTCGGGGCGCTCGCGGATCAGGTAGTCGCGCGCCAGCCGCTCTTCTTCCGAATTGGCGGTCAGACTGTAGGTTCCCGGCAGATCGACGAGACTGAGCGTGGTTCCATCGTAACGGTACGTGCCGGTCTTCTGCTCCACCGTTTTGCCCGGCCAGTTGCCGACGTGCTGGCTCAAGCCGGTGAGCATGTTGAAGACGGTGGATTTCCCCACGTTGGGCTGACCGATGAGCGCTACCGTGAGCTGCCCGGCAGGGGCAGGCGCGGCGGCGGGCGCGTCCCCGGCGTCATGGCATGCCGGGGTGACGAGTTTGAGAATGGGCTGGATTGGCTGGCGCGGCGCATTTCTCATCATGATTCACCTGTGGAGATGAGTACTCTGGTAGCTTCGGCGCGGCCCAGCGCCACCAACGCGCCGCGCAACGACACCAGCATCGGCCCTCGACCATAGTTTTGGACGACCGTGATCGGTGCGCCGGCCGTGAAGCCGAGATTCGCCAGGCGGCTGCAGAAATCGTGGCCGCCGTGCAGCGAATGCAGGACACCCTGTGCGCCTGTGGGGAGCGTGCTCAGGGGCACGGACTGCCTGGCCGCCGGTGCGACCGTTTCACTTGCTGCGGTGGGAGGGCTGATTGTCATGATCGCGTGTCCTTGCAGGCAGTGCACTGGCCGTATAGGGTCAACGCCGCTTTTTCCACGACGACTTTGTGTTCGGTGCTGAACCCCGCCTTGATCGCCTCGAGCTGCGGCGCCTCGAACTCCCTTACCTGGCCGCACACCGTGCAGACGAAGTGGTGATGCTCGACCGGCGTGACGGGATCGTACCGCTCGCTGTGCTCGCCCGCCGGGCCCGCATCCAGATGACAGTGGCTCACCAGGCCCGCGCTCTCCAGCCACGCCAGCGTCCGATAGATGGTTGACGGATTCAGGCGCGGATCGCGCCGCCGGACGACCGCATACACCTCATCGCGCCGCCGGACGACCGCATACACCTCATCGGCGGTCGGGTGGCCGCCGAGCGATTCGAGCGTCTCCAGGATCAGCCGGCGCTGCGTGGTCATGCGCCCCCCGGTGGAGCGCAAGGTGATCGCCGCCTCTTTGGCTAAGTGAGACATAGGTGCCTCTTATTGCAAGTCTATTGCTATAAGTCTACCCCCGGCAACGGAGTGCGTCTATGACGTAGGTCACATCGGCGCGAGTTAGTGTACTGTTTTTGGTTATGAGATCGCATGCGGTTAGCGCTCGGCGGGCAACTTCCTTGACCAGAGCGCGGCGGGGCAGGTATAATGCCGTGCAATTACGATCGAACCACGGAGGCGCTGATAGCACGGAGATTTCAGAACAAACTCTCTGTTCTCCGTGTCTCCGTGGTGATCTCTGGAATTGCTCGGAGTCACTTTGACCCGCGAACAAATCGTCAAGCTGACCTCGCTCAGCTCGTGCGCCGGTTGAGCGTCGAAGCTGCCGCCTGAGCAGCTCGCGCAAGTTTTGCGCAGTCTGGACAACCTATTCCCG
>JALOOE010000531.1 GCA_025454565.1 Anaerolineae bacterium | reverse complement strand
CGGCGTGAAGGACTGGATCCTCTTCATTGGCGCCGGTTCACCCGGCATCCTGGCCGTGCGCGCCGACTCCCCGATCAAGACCTTCCAGGATCTGGCCGCGGCGGCCAAGAAAGCGCCGCGTGCGGTCAAGGTCGCCAACAGCGGCAAGGGGAAGCTCTGGCACCTCAAGGCGGTCATCGTGGAGAAGAACATCGGCGCCAAGTTGCTGCACCTGCCCTACAACGGCTCCAATCCGGCAATCATCGCCACGCTTTCCGGCGAGGCCGACGTGGTCTCCGCCGCACTGCAGGAGGTCGCGGAGCATGTGCGTGCCGGCACGCTTCGGCTGGTGGTTCTTACTGAGGAGGAGCGGGTGAAGATGAAGGGGTACGACAGCATCCCGGCGCTGGCGGAGTTCTACCCGGATGTGAAGCGGTACTTCCCGCTGCAACAGTGGCTTGGATTCGCCGTGCCCAAGGACACGCCGCCGGCGACGGTCGCCGTGCTGGGGCAGCACTTCGAGAAGGCGATGAAGGACCCGGGCCTGCAGAAGTGGCTTGCGGAAAACCAGATGGAGTCGATGGGCATCTGGGGCGACGCCGCCGCCAAGTTCTCTGAGCGTCTCGAGGCAAACCTATCGTGGCTCTCGTTCGAGATGGAAGTCGTGAAAGTCAACCCGTCGACACTCGGCATCGCGAAGCCGGAGTGGGCGCCCTGACCGATCGCGTGGGCCACACCCGTGTCGAACCAGTGACCTTCGCACCCCGGATCCCCGCGCAGGGCGCGGGGGATTGAGGTCCGGTTCGTGCCACTGCCGGAGGCAAACATGGATGAAAAGCGCGGCTGGCTCAGCGTGGATATCGCATTTGCACTTGTGCTGATCGCGGTGTCCGTCTACGTCATCGCCGAATCGCTCGCCACATCGCTGCCCATGGTGGCCTCGGAACAGGCCACCTATCTCGACATGCCGGGCCTGAGCCCGATCGTCTGCGCCGTCCTCCTGATCGTGATGGCGCTGGGAATGATCGTGGGCGCTTATCGCAAGGGCGGGAGGCTCGGCTGGTTCGCCACCGCCGATCTTGGACGCGCGTTGACTGGCAGGGAGGCACAGACGGTCTACAAGGTGTTCGCGCTGGTGGGCATCTACGTGTTCGTGCTGTGGACGCACCTGCCGTTCTGGCTGTCGACCAGCCTGTTCCTGGTCGCGTTCATGGCGGCGTTCGGGGTCTTCTCCTGGCGATCGCTTATCGTCGCCTGTGTCACCGCCGGAACGCTCGGGTACGTCTTCCTCGAACTCTTCAACGTCGCGCTGCCGTCGCGCTTCGTGTTCGGAGCCTAGTCGTGGTCGATCAACTGGTCGTGTTCGGCAGGCACTTCGTCGAACTCCTGTACCCGACGGCGCTGCTGCTGCAGATCATCGGGATGACGCTGGGCGTGCTCATCGGCGCGCTTCCTGGCCTGAACGCCACGCTGGGCATCGCGCTGCTCACCCCGATCACGTTCGCCGTGCCGACCGAGTATGCACTCGCGGTGCTCATCTCGCTCTACATCGGCGTCATGTTCGGCGGGTCGATTTCCGCCATTCTGATCAACATCCCCGGGACGGGCTCCGCGGTCGCGACGCTCTTCGACGGCTATCCGCTGGCGCTGCAGGGGAAGGCGGCGGACGCGATCATGGTCAGCCGCTGGACCTCGGCGGTGGGGTCGGTGTGGGGGCTGATCTTCTTCCTGATCGGCGCACCGCTGCTGTCGGCCCTGGCGATGAACTTCACGTCCCCCGAGTATTTCTGGCTGGGGGTCATGGGCATCATGGTCTGCGGCAGCTTCTCGAGTCCCGATGCGCCGCTGAAGGGGTGGGTGAGCGGACTCGTCGGTCTATTGATCTCGTTCGTCGGGATCGAGGACATCCATGCCACCAAGCGATTCACCTTCGGCATGACCGACCTCTTCACCGGTGTCGAGCTCATCTCGGCGATGATGGGCTTTTTCGGGATTCCCTCGATCATCTCGGCGCTGCACAAGGTGCGCATCGTGGCCCCGCTGCAGCTGGGGCAGGCCAGGCTCAACATCTTCCGGTATCTGAAGGATAATTTCTATCACATCTTCCGCTGGTCGGCGATCGGGGTCTGGATCGGCGCGCTGCCGGGCGTCGGCGAGAACGTGGCGGCCTTCATGGCCTACGCCGATGCGAAGAAGAATCACCCAGAGGGACCGCAAATGGGGAAGGGCGCCTGGGCGGGCGTCGCCGCGCCCGAGACGGCCAACAATTCCGCGATCGGAGGTGCGCTGCTGCCCATGCTGACCCTCGGTGTTCCGGGCAGCCCGCCGGCAGCAGTCCTGATGGGTGCACTGATGCTGCACAACCTCAAGCCGGGGCCGCTGCTGCCCAAGGAGAATCCGGAGATCATTGCCCAGATCGGGGCGATCCAGTTCGTCGGCACGCTCCTGACGCTCGTCGTCGGTGCCGCACTCGTGCGTCCGATGGTCCGCATCCTGAAGGTCCGGCCCGAGATCCTGATGCCCATCATCGCGGCGCTCGTGGTGATCGGATCCTTCGCGATGAAGTCGAGCCTCTTCGACGTCAGGATCATGCTGCTCTTCGGCGTCATCGGCTATTTCTTCGACAAGCTCGACATCAATGCCGCTCCGCTGGTCATGGGTCTGATCCTGGGACCAATCATCGATTTCAGCCTGAGGCGCACACTGATCGTCAACCAGGGAGATCCGATGGGCTTCTTCTCGCGACCGCTCTCGTTGGCGTTGATCGCACTGATCGTGCTCTCGTTCGTGTGGCCCATCTGGGCCAAGCATCGCGAGCGCAAGCAGTCGACCGCGCAGCCGTCGAGTTGAGCGTGCCGGAAGCCGCCGACCCAGGTTGCGGTGCCGAATCTGACAGGAGAGCCACAACGTTCGACGCGCGGGTCAGCCGTGCGTCACAATGACTCGGCGTAGCACCTCTGTCGCGAACGCCGACCTCGCCCGGCAGCACAGTCGAACACAATCCCCACACGCACGAGTAAAGCCATGCCCAAGTTCGCCGCCAACCTGTCGATGATGTTCAACGAGGTGCCGTTTCCCGCGCGCTTCGCCGCCGCCGCCGCGGCCGGGTTCAGGGGTGT
>JALOOE010000026.1 GCA_025454565.1 Anaerolineae bacterium | reverse complement strand
ACGAACGGCCGGGCCACTCAATGCGGGCAGCATTGGCCGGCCTCGACCGATACATTGCGACGCCGCTGCTGACCAAGTACCGGCTGTTTGTTTGGCTGCCCGCGGGCGTTCTCGCCGACCACCAGCTCGTAGCGATCGCCCGGGATGACGACTACACCTTCGGCATCCTCCACTCGCGCGTTCATGAGGTCTGGGCTCTCGCCATGGGCACCCAGCTTGAGACAAGACCGCGCTACACGCCCACCACCTGCTTCGAGACCTTCCCCTTCCCCTGGCCGCCGAGTCAGGAACCGATGGACGATCCGCGCGTGCGGGCCATCGCCGCGGCCGCGGCCGACCTGGTGGCGAAACGCGACGCGTGGTTGAATCCAACCGGCACATCGGACGCCGAGCGCAAGCAACGCACCCTCACCGCGCTCTACAACGCGCGTCCCGTCTGGCTCGACCTGGCGCACCGCGCGCTGGACGCGGCCGTGCTCGCCGCGTACGGGTGGCCGGCGGATCTCTCCGACGACGAAATTCTCGCGCGGCTGCTGGCGCTGAACCTGGAACGGGCGGGGAAATCCATCGGCTGATCGAAAACCAGATCCCTTGACATCTGATTTCCCATGGATTATCATACCTTCCATGATTACCACGATTACCCGAAAGAACATGGTTACCATACCTGCGGAAATCGGGCGGCGCTTGGGGATCAAGCCCGGGTACCGTCTTGACTGGCAGCCGGTGGAAGGCAAAGAAGAAATCCTGGTGCGCGTCATCCCGGATCGCAGCGAGTTGGCGCGCCGGTTGCTGGGCGCCGGGCGGCAGTTCGCACCGGAACGCGACGCGGTGGCCGAGTTGATCCAGGAACGCGCCGCGGAGGATTGAAACGATGCGCTATCTGCTCGACACTTCCGCGCTGCTGGCGCATCACCGTCAGGAGAGCGGCTGGGAGGCAGTGCAGGCCCTCTTCGAGGCTGATGAAGCCGAAATCATCATGGCTTGCATATCTCTGACGGAGTTCGGCCGGCGCCTGCGCGATCTGGGCGCGCCCGAAACGGTTGTGCAGGAAACCCTCGCAAATTACCAATTGTTGTGCACCGAGGTGGCGCCGGTCGACGCAGCGACGGCGCTGGCGGCATTTGCCATCGGTTGTCGCACGCCGCGCCGGCTGCCGCTGGTGGATGCGCTTATCGCCGCCGTCGCCCAGGCGAAGGGCGCAGTGCTGGTGCACCGTGATGCACACATGCGCGCCATCCCAGCCGAATTGCTCCAATTCAACGACTTGGGAACCGTTTCATGACCACCTACGAAACCATCATCGGGCTGGAAGTCCATGCCCAAATCCTGACCCAATCCAAGATGTTCTGCGGATGCAGCGCGGATTATGCATCCACGCCGCCGAACACGCATGTCTGCCCGGTGTGCATGGCGCTGCCAGGTGTGCTGCCCGTGATCAATCGCGTAGCCGTCGAGAAGACGATCCTGGCGGGGCTGGCGCTGAGCTGCGCCATTGGGCCCGCAGCAGTCTTCGCGCGCAAGAACTATCACTATGCTGATCTGCCCAAGGGCTATCAGATCAGCCAGTATGAGCTGCCGCTGTGTCATGGTGGCTGGATCGAGGTTGAGATCAAGGCCGAGGGCAAGGTCAAGCGGATCGGCATCACCCGCGCGCACCTGGAAGAGGACACCGGCAAGCTGATACACACGGGGGATGCCAGCCTGGTCGATCTCAACCGGGCGGGCGTGCCGCTGCTGGAAATCGTCACCGAGCCTGATCTGCGCTCGGCGGACGAGGCACACGCTTACCTGACGCAGCTCCAGCGCATCCTGCGCTATCTGGGCGTCAGCACCGCGGACATGGAGAAGGGCGCGATGCGCTGCGAGGCCAACGTCAGCGTGCGGCCCGTCGGCGCCGAAAAGTTCGGGACCAAGGTCGAGGTCAAGAATCTCAACTCTTTCCGGGCGGTCAAGGAATCGTTGGACTACGAAGTTGCCCGGCAGATCGCGCTGCTCGAATCCGGCGGCCGGGTGGTGCAGGTGACGATGGGCTGGGACGACGAACGCGGTCGCACCGTTGTGCAGCGCACGAAAGAGACCGCCGATGATTATCGTTACTTCCCCGAGCCCGATCTGCCGCCGTTGGTGATCGAACCGGCCTGGGCAGAGGCAATCCGGATGCGCCTGCCCGAACTGCCCGATGCCAAGGTGGCGCGTTTCATCCGGCAGTGGGGTCTGGATCTGAAAGAGGCTCGCGTGCTGGCCGAAGAGCGGCCCGTCGCCGAGTACTTCGAGGCGGTAGTGGAAGCGGTAACGACTTCAGTCGTGGAGCCACAAACGGCCAAAGCCGTTACTACGGAACCCAAGACTGTTGCGAACTGGGTGACGGGCGAACTGTTCCGGCTGCTCAACGCGGCGGGCGTCGGCATCGAGGCGGTCAAGATCACGCCAACCGCGTTCGCCGAGTTGTTGGAGTTGGTGAACGCGGGGCAGCTCAACCTCAACAGCGCCAAAAAGGTCTTCGGCGTGATGTTCGAGACGGGCCGGCGCGCCCCGGAGATCGTGCGCGATCTGGGCCTGGCGCAGGTCAGCGATGCGGACGCACTGACCGATGCCGTCAAGCAGGCACTCGCGAAATATCCCACCGAGGTGGCCCGCTATCGCGGCGGCGAGGAGAAGCTGTTCGGCTGGTTGATGGGCCAGGTGATGCGCGAGACGCGCGGCAAGGGGAATCCGGCGGTGATGAAGGAGCTGCTGACGAAGGCGCTGAGCTCTGACTCATAACGTGCCACGTTCAGAGCGCTTTTGTCGCCCCACCTCAAACGCTATCGTTATCGTCTGTCCTTCTTCCAACTGCTCCGCGCGCTTCACCACCGCCTTGATCGGCACCAGGTAGCCGCCATCTTTCGGCCATAAAGACGTCGTCCACTCGCTCCCGCCTGTTCGGGCACTCCAATCGATCACGACGCGTGAACACGTGCCAGGCACGGGCGACCACCGGTCTGCGACCGGATGGTCTGCCGAAGTGCCTGGCACATCCGTTTCTGCTACTTCAGGATCACCGGCATCCAGGTGCGGAGGCCGATGAAGATGCCCACCGAGGTTGAGGCTTTCTGTCCCTGGCTGTCGGTGGCGGTCAGTGTGATCAGATGCGGGCCGGGTTGCAGCGTGTTGACGGGCAGCGACGGGCCGCTTCCCAGTGCGCCCTGTTTGTCGCTCGACCATTCGAGCGCATTTTCCGGCAAGGTGCCATCTTCCATGTCGGTCGCGATGCCTTGCATCACGATTAGTTCCCCTGGCGCGAAGTTTTGGCCGTTGGCCGGGTTGCTGATGATCGCGAACGGGGTCTTGTTAGGCACAGTGATCGGCCCATCGGTCTCATCGTAGCCGGTATCTATCCCATCGTTTGCGACGACGCGGAAGCGGGTATTCGCGCCACCCGCCAACGAATCGACCTCAAAACTCGTGGAGCTGGCTGAAATATGATCGGCAATCAGCGCCCAGTTGACGCCGCCATCAATGCTGTATAGCACCGAGTAGATCAACGCATTGCCGTCCAGGTCTTGCCCCGTCCAGGCGAGCGTCTGCGTGGTGCCAGCGGGCCAGTTCGCCGCACCGGCCGGGCTGGTGATCTGCACCGTAGGCGCGTTGGCGCTCACGGTGCGCTGATCGAGTACTTGCCCTTTGTGGACGAGAACGACTGCATCAGCCCCGGCAACCCACGGCATGATGAAAGATACATCGGCCTGAGCAGAGGGTTCCGGCGGGAAAGGAGGTTCATCAGCTACGCCGTTTTCGCCACCCCCATGCGTGCCGCCGTGGCTGGCATATTCGCTGCGGAAGTCCACGGTGAAGGTCCGCTGCGCCAGCACGTCGCCGCCCTTGCGCAACTCGATGGCGTAGTCACCCACCGGAATCTCATAGGCCAGGCCGCCGCTGACTCGGACCAGGTCGCCCAACTTGCCGCCGCCCTGCGGGGCCATATCCGGGTTGTAGATCGTCGCGGCCACCATCAACGACTGATCGGCCTGGGTTTCGTAAAAGATACCGACGTTGGGCTGTTCCGCGGACGCGGCCGCGGCGTTGAGCGCCGTGGTCGCCAGACTATTGAACATCCTGCTCCACGTGAACGGCGAGGTCCAGCCTTGCTTCGAGCCGACGGCAGGGCAGTAACTCATCAGGTCGTGCGTCTGCGCGGGATCGTAGATCTTGCCCGTGATCGGATTGAAACCGAATTCCTGGATGCTCGATGTGCCATACGGGAAGTTGGAATTCCCATCTTGCGAGCCGCAACTGTCCGCGGTGTTCGTGTGCAGGATGTTGTAGTCGTGCGTCAGTTCGTGCCCGAAGATGTAGGCGCCTCCGCCGGGATCATCCGTGCTCGTGCCGGGACGATCGGTGCCGATGCCCACCACGCCCAATCCGCCCGCGTGGGGATAAACCGGCATGTCGGCATGGCCGCCCGTGTAGCCGTCGTTCGGCGCCCAGCCGTAAAGGTGATTCGCGCCGGTCAATGTCCCCGTGCCGAAGATGAATGCGAAGAGATTCTCTTTCATCCATTCCAGGTTGAGATAGCTGATCAGCGCATGCTGACCATCGCCGGAGCCCAGGCTGCTCGTCCAGTTCAGATAGCCGCTCTTCAGGACATAGTTGATGCCATTGTTGCGGATCGGTAGCGACTGCTCCCACCAGTCGGCCGCACCGCCATTGACCGCCCAACCGCCCGCATACTGATTGCCGCCGAAGCCGCTCGGATGGTAACGCAACCGCCAGCCGACTGTCTTGAGTGTGTCGCGTTTGCGGAAATTCAGGTTAATCGTGCCGCTCGCCGGATAGCGGTTGTTGCTCTCGTTGGTCTCGCCGATCGCGTTGTTCGGGTCTACCTCAGCGTAAAAGCTTACCGGCACATCGTTGGTGAAATTCACATTGAAGTAGATGTCCGCGCTGTCCTTCTTGCTCTGATCCAGGGTGGTTGTGGCCTTGCCGGTCGCGTTCGCAATATATTCAACGCCGTCGGCGAAGATGTGCAGCCGCACCGGCACATTGCTCATGCTGCCCAGGGCGCCCGTGTAGCGCAGGTAGATGCGCGCCGTCGTGTCCTTCTTGGCGATCACCGGCAGCGAGTTGTCGGCGCATGCGGCCAGTCCTTTGCTTGTATCGAAGCATTGGATGCCCTGGGTGATCTCGATGCCGTAAACAGCCAGATCAAGCGGGAAGAGCGCCGGCACGAACTTGATAATGGGCTTATATGGTACGGCCACGATGGGGAGCGCCGTAGGCGTGCGCGTCGGGGTCGCTGTCGGCGTCCGGGTGGGTGTTCTTGTCGATGTGGCGGTCGGCGCCGGGGTGCGCGTGGCCGTCGCCGTCGGAGTGAATGTAGGCGTCGCTGGCGGCGTGTGCGGAGCGAAGAACAGATCATCGATCGATTCGCTCAACGCGGTGGCGCCATAATCCAGCGTGACCACGGCGATGCTCCCCGTGGTGTCGTTGATCCCAAAGAATGCGGTGTGCGATTCCGGCACATCCACAAAACGCTTCTGGCAGATGATGCCGCCCGCGACGTTGTAAGCTGTCAGCAGCGCGGTCGGCTGCACCGTATCGCCGTTCCCCATATAGAAACCCACGTGGGTTTTGGGCGCATCGAAGGCGATCCGCAGGGGGACGTTGGCGCTGGTACTCGGAAATATCGCGTTATTACTGGCGACATTGGGTTGCGAGTGTGCTTTGGCCGGCTCATTGCCGTAGATGATTGCCTGATTGGTGCGGCCATCCTCGAAGCGCACGCCGAAGGCCGGCCGATAACTATCGCCGATAACGGTTGCATTGGGCAAATCGTCGAAGTTGATCAGCCCTGGGGCGGGAATCTGCGTCGGACTCTGGAGTTGGCTACAGTCCTGAGTCTGGGGCCGTGGCGCGGCTTGAGCCAGATTGTTTCCTGCCAATAAGCCGAGCGCAGCGAGCAAGAGGATGACGGTAACAAGGCGTAGTCCAGACATCGTAACACCTCCACATCACACGAATCTACAACTAGGCTGTGCAACTCAATACGGTTGGAGCAGAGACGACGGGCATCGGTCGTCTGCTGGGGTTCACGAAGGTCTGGCAGGACACTTCAAGTCTGGCGCGAGGATAGCACAAATGGGGGCGATCTGTCAAACCAGTGAAATATATGATAATAATCAGCATCAAACTGTTTGACAGGCGATGCCAGGTCTGCTACCATTTCGTGAGCAGAGATGTGCGAGGTAGGAAATGTCCCTTGATCGGCTCGTCGACGAAATGATCCGTGACGCGATGGCTCGTGGCGAATTCGACAACCTGCCCGGTGCAGGCAAGCCGCAGAACCTCGACAACTATTTCGCCGCGCCCGAGGATCTCCGCATGGCGTGGACGGTGTTGAGGAACGCAGGCTACCTGCCCGAGGAAGTTCAACTGATGAAAGATATCGCCGCGCTGAAAGCGCGGTTGGCCGCTGCACCGAGCGATGCCGAGCGAGTGAAACTCAAGAAGGAGTTGGACGCGAAGGTGCTGAGCCTTAACGTCGCGATGGAACAACGGCAACGCGCCCGTTGGGCGACGCGCCGGCGGTGATCGGCGGGTGGGGCTGAAATGCGCGGGGCCATGATTTGACATGCGCCCGCTCCCTGCGTAAAATCGACGTTAAATCACGTGGGGCGGCGCGAGTCGCCCCATTGGTGTGTCTTCCTCCGAAGCGATGGCGCAGGTGGAATGATCTGCGCACCCATTTTGACGCGAAATTGGAGGATCACGTTCGATGACCGTGCAACCGAAACTACACCGCCTTACGCCCCGGAGCGTGCCATCGGGCCGCTCTCGTGGGCGTTTTCTTTGCCCGATACGTTGAACCGGAGAGCCGATGAGGCTCTCTTTTTTTGTCTGCCGAAGGGGACTCTGCCGCAGCAGACTCTGCCGCGGCAGACTCTGCCGCAGCAGACTCTGCCGCAGCAGATAGGCAGTTCAGAGCGAGGTGGATAGCCCATGACCCTGATGATATTACCGGGATTGATCGATATACACGTCCACATGCGTGAACCCGGCGGCACCCACAAGGAGGACTGGGATAGCGGCACCATCGCGGCGCTGGCCGGGGGCTTCACGACTGTGCTTGCCATGCCCAACACGCGGCCCCCGATCGTCGATGCGGCGACGCTGGCGGCCAGTTTGGATGCCGCGCGCACCAAGGCGCGATGCGATTACGGCCAATACCTCGGCGCAGGGCCGGACAATGTCGAGACCGCGCCTGCCCTGGCGCCGCGGGTCTCAGGTCTGAAGATGTATCTCGACCAGACCTACGGCCCGCTGCGGCTGGACGAGATGACGCTGTGGATGGAGCATTTCGCGGCGTGGCCCAAGCGTTCGCCCATCGTCGCCCACGCCGAAAGCCGCACGCTGGCCGCGGTGATCCTGCTGGCCGCGCTCTACGACCGGCCCGTGCACCTGGCGCACGTCTCGCTGCGCGAGGAGATCCTGCTGATCCGCGCGGCCAAGGAGCGCGGGTTGAAGGTGACGTGCGAGGTTGCGCCGCACCACCTCTTCCTCAGCGACGCCGACATCCCGGTGCTGGGCGGTAGCCGCGGCAGCGGGCGCGGCGAAGTGCGCCCGCGGCTGGCGACTGCCGCCGATCGGCAGGCGCTTTGGGACAACCTGGCGGTGATCGATTGCTTCGCGACCGATCACGCGCCACACACCGTAGCGGAAAAGGACGGCGAGAACCCACCGCCCGGCTTCCCCGGTCTGGAGACGGCACTGCCGGTGCTGCTCACTGCGGTGGACGATGGACGCTTGACGATGGACGATTTGGTCGCGCGTATGGCGACCAATCCACGGCGCATCTTCGGCCTGCCTGAACAGCCCGACACCTGGATCGAGGTTGACCGGGCCGCCACCTGGGACATCCATGCGGCCGCAATGCACTCGCGTTGCGGCTGGACGCCGTTCGAGGGTTGGCGCGTGCGCGGCCGCGTGCAGCGCGTGGTGCTGCGCGGCCAGGATGCCTACCGTGACGGTCAAGTGCTGGCCGCGCCCGGCTCCGGCCGTAATCTGTATGCTGAATGAAGAACCACGGAGGCACAGAGGACACAGAGACGGAGATATGCTATTCTGTCTCCGTGCCCTCCGTGTCTCAGTGGTTATCACCAGATAATCATAAGGAGATTTGACTCATGACAACCTATGTACCGCCTCTTCGCCAATCAAGCCCGCACCTGCCTTTCGGCGACAAGCAAGATGCAACGTTCTACGGCAAGGACATCTTATCGGTGAAGCAGTTCAGCCGAGACGATCTGGAGTACATCTTCGGCGTGGCGCACGAGATGGAAGAGATGGTGCGCCGTGTGGGCAGTTTCGATCTGCTCAAGGGCAAGATCTTGGCGAATCTCTTCTACGAACCGTCGACCCGCACCTCATCTTCCTTCACTGCGGCGATGGAACGACTGGGCGGCAGCGTGATTCCCATCAACGAGGTGCGCTACTCCTCGGTGTCGAAGGGCGAGTCGCTGCCCGATACCGTCCGCACGCTCGAGTCATACGCCGACGTGGTGGTGCTGCGCCACCCCGAGACCGGCGCAGCCGCGCTGGCGGCAAAATACGCGCGCAAACCGGTCATCAACGCCGGTGACGGCATCGGCGAGCATCCGACTCAGGCGCTCCTCGACCTCTTCACGATCCGCGAGGAACTGGGCCAGGTGGACGGCCTGACCGTCACCATGCTCGGCGATCTGAAATACGGCCGCACCGTCCACTCGTTGTCGCGGCTGTTGACCCTCTTCGACATCCGGTTGAACTACGTCTCGCCCGACATCCTGCGCATGCCCGCGGAGATCATCGAGGAGATCAAGGCCACCGGCATCCCGCAGGCTGAGTACGCCGAGATGGAGCCGATTCTGGCCGAGACCGACGTGCTCTACGTTACGCGAGTCCAGAAAGAGCGTTTCACCAACCCGGACGAGTACGAGTTGGTCAGGGGCGCATACGTCATCGGTACCGACACGATGCGCCAGGCAAAAGAAAAGATGGTCGTGATGCATCCGTTGCCGCGTGTCGGCGAGATCGCCATGGAAGTCGATGACGATCCGCGTGCGGCCTACTTCCGCCAGATGGAATACGGCCTGTACATCCGTATGGCGCTGCTGGCGATGGTGCTGGGGAAAGCGTAATCGATGGCCGGCTTCTTCTCTCGGCTGGAGACCCGCGCCCGGCAGAGCGACTCGCTGCTGTGCGTCGGCCTCGATCCGCACACCGCTGACCTGTCCGCGCCGACCGCGGCGGCGGCCCGCGACTTCTGCCTGCGGTTGATCGAGGCGACCGCCGACCACGCCGCGGCCTATAAGCCCAACGCCGCGTTCTTTGAGGCGCTCGGCCCGGACGGCTGGGCTGTGCTGCTGGAAGTGATCGACGCGGCGCCGGAGGGTGTCCCGATGATCCTGGATGCCAAGCGCGGCGACATCGCCTCGACGGCTGAGGCGTATGCGCAATCGGCCTTCACTGGCCTCGGCGCGGACGCGATCACCCTCAGCCCGTATCTGGGCCGCGACAGCCTGACACCGTTCCTGGCCGATCCGGGGCGCGGCGTCTTTCTGCTGTGCAAAACCTCGAACCCTGGCACCGCCGACCTGCAAGATTTGGCCCTCGCGGGAAGCCCTGGGCAGACGCTTTGGGAGCATGTGGCCGATCTGGCCCGCGGCTGGAACGAAAACGACAACCTGGGCCTGGTCGTCGGCGCGACACACCCCGACGCGCTGCGCCGGGTGCGCCAGATCGCGCCGGAGCTGTGGATCCTGGCGCCCGGCGTCGGCGCACAGGGCGGCGAACTGGCTGCAGCCTTGCGCGCCGGTCTACGCGCCGATGGCTTGGGGCTGCTCGTCCCGGTCAGCCGGGCGATTTCACGCGCCGCCGACCCGCGGCAGGCCGCTGTCGAGTTGGTCGAGAAAATGCGCGCCGTGCGTAATGCAATGAATATTGAGCGCGGACAAGTGCGGACGAGCGCTGATAGTTTCCCGTATCCGCGTTCATCCGCGTTCATCCGCGTCCCATTCTCAGAGCAGGCTGCGCTGGCCGACGCGCTGCTAGCGGCGGGCTGCGTCCGCTTCGGGCAGTTCACGCTGAAGTCGGGCCTGCAATCACCGATCTACCTCGATCTGCGCCAGCTCATCTCTATGCCGGCGCTGCTGGCGCAGGTGGCCGACGCGTACGTGACGCTGCTGCGCGATCTGAACTTCGATCGCCTCGCTGCACTGCCCTACGCGGCGTTGCCCATCGGCACAGCCATCAGTCTGAGAGGCGACTGGCCGATGATCTATCCGCGCAAAGAGGTGAAGGGCTACGGTACCGGCGCGGCGATCGAAGGCGCGTACGCAGCGGGCGAACAGATCGTGGTCATCGACGACCTGGCGACCACCGGCGGCAGCAAGTTCGAGGCGATCGATAAGCTGAAGGCCGCCGGGCTGAACGTGCGAGATGTGATCGTGCTCATCGATCGTCAATCCGGCGCACGGGAGGCGCTGGCCGAGGCCGGCTACGCGCTCCATGCGGTCCTCACGCTCTCGCAGATGCTCGA
>JALOOE010000530.1 GCA_025454565.1 Anaerolineae bacterium | reverse complement strand
GATGGTCCAGCCGTTCGTCCCGTCATAGCCCTCGACCCACCAGCCGTCGAGGACGCTGAAGCTGGGGATGCCGTTCAGACCGGCCTTTTGACCACTCGTGCCGCTAGCCTCCATGGGGCGCCGCGGGTTGTTCAGCCAGAGATCTACGCCCGACACCAGCGAGCGCCCGATGTTGGCGTCGTACTCCTCGACGAATAGGATGCGTCCGGCGAAGCCCGGCTGGTGGCTGAGTTGATAGATCTGTTGGATAAACGACTTGCCGGGTTCATCGGCCGGGTGCGCCTTGCCGGCGAAGATGATCTGCACCGGCCGTGCGGGATCATTCAGGATGCGTTTCAGCCGCTCCTGGTCGCGGAAGATCAAGGTGGCGCGCTTGTAGGTGGCGAAGCGGCGGGCGAAGCCGATGGTGAACGCATGGGGATCGAGGCCGCGCGCCGCGACGCTGATCTCGGCGGGGCCGGCGCCGGCGCGGGTGAGCTGGCGCGCGGTGCGCTTGCGGATCAGCTCGAGCATCTGGCGGCGCGCGCGGGTGTGCTGCTGCCACAGATCGACGTCGGGGATGCGCGCCACGCCCGCCCACGTGCTGAGTTGGTCGATGGCCGTGCGCCAGCCGAAGTCGAGATAGCGATCGAAGAGCGCCGCCAGCTCCGGATGCAACCAGGTATCGGTGTGCACGCCATTGGTGACGTGACCGATGGGTATTTCGCCGTCCGGGATCTCCGGCCACAGGCTGCGCCACATCCGCCGCGCCACCTCGCCATGAAGTTTGCTGACACCGTTGGCGTATCCCGCGGTGCGTAGCGCCAGCACGGTCATGCTGAACTGCGGCCCCCAGGGATTCTGCCAGCGGCCAAGATCGAGGAAGCGCTCACGATCCAGACCCAGCTTCGGCCAGAAGTCGCCGAAGAAGCGATCCATCAGGTCGAAGTTGAACGCGTCGTTGCCCGCTGGCACCGGTGTATGCGTCGTGAACAGAGAGTTGCCTCGGATGGCCCACAGCGCCTGCTCGAAGGGCATGCCCTTATCCTCGATATACTCCCGCAGTCGTTCGAGCTGGAGGAATGCCGCATGCCCTTCGTTCATGTGCCAGGCATCCGGCTGATAGCCCAACGCCCGCAGCGCCCGCACCCCGCCGATACCCAGCACCAGCTCCTGCGAAATACGCATCTGCACGTCGCCGCCATACAGCCGGGCGGACAACTCCCGATCGGCCGGCGCATTGCGTTCGACATCGGTGTCCATCAGGAAGATCGGGATGCGCCCCACCTGGAAACGCCACACTTTGGCATAGATGGTCCGCCCCGGTAGATCGACGCTGATCGTGAGCTCACGGCCGGTGCCGTTAAGCGCGGGTTTCGCCGGCACCTCGCTGAAGTCGAGCTTCTCGTAGATCGCTTCCTGCCGGCCGTTGGCGTCGATCTGCTGCCGGAAATAGCCCTGCGGATAGAGGAAGCCCACGCCGACGAAGGGCAGCCCCAGATCGCTGGCCTGCTTGCAGTGATCTCCGGCCAGGATACCGAGGCCGCCGGAATAGATGGGCAGCGATTCGTGCAGCCCAAACTCGGCCGAAAAATACGCGATGGTGCGCACGTTCATATCCGGGTTCGGGGCTTGATACCAGACGCGCACGGGACGCATATACGTGTCGAAGGCATCCATGACGCCCGTGTAGCGCGTCAAGTAGGCGCTATCGACGGCTGCTCGCGCCACCTTGTCCTGGCTCACGCGACGCAGGAACTTAACCGGGTTATGGTTCACAGCATCCCACAAGTCAGCATCGATATCCCGGTACAGCGCCTGTGCGACCGGATTCCAACTCCACCACAGATTATATGCCAATTCCGATAGCCGCTCGATTGAGCGGGGCAAATGCGCAACCACAGACAATGTCCCCAAAGATTTCACAAAACCTCCTCGGTATCGAGTCGTTCGATCAAAGATTCCGCCTCACATCGGCTCACAAAGCCGACTCCGGTCATTGTATGGGAAGATGCGACCTCTGTCCAGATTGCGGATTGTGGATTTTGGATTGCAGATTGCCCGGCGTGGTACAATGTGGGGGACAGGTTTAAGGTTCAAGGTTCAAGGTTGAAGGAAGCGGACGCTGACTGTCATCTGCCGATTTGCCGACTTGCTGATTTGCTGATTTGCTGACTTGCTGACTTGCTGACTTGCTGACTTGCTGACTTGCTGACTTGCTGACTTGCCGACTTGCTGACTTGCTGACTTGCCGACTTGCTGACTTGCTGATTTGCTGATTTGCTGACTCGCTGATTTTCCATGCGCTACCTGCTCTTCTTCAAGCCCTACGACGTGCTGTCCGACTTCGCTGATCCCGACGGCGGGGACCGATCGACGCTGGCGCAATACGTGCTGGCGCCGGGCGTCCAACCCGCTGGCCGGCTGGATCGCGACAGCGAGGGGCTGATGCTGCTTACCGATGACGGCGGTCTGGCGCATCGGCTCACCCACCCACACTATCATATGCCCAAGACCTATTTCGTCCAGGTCGAGCGCATTCCGGACGAGCGCGCGTTGGCAGCCCTGCGGCGCGGCGTCCTCGTCAAGGGCGAGTTGACCGCGTCGGCCGAGGTCGAGCTGCTGCCGCAGGAGCCGGACCTCCCGCCGCGACCCATCGGCCACCCGGATAGCGTCCCAACGGCCTGGTTGCGGATCGTCCTGCATGAGGGGAAGAAGCGGCAGATCCGGCACATGACCGCGGCTGTGGGCCACCCGACCCTGCGGCTGGTGCGCGTGGCCATCGGGTCGCTGACGTTGCGGGGGCTGGCGCCTGGCGAGTGGCGGGAACTGACCGAACGGGAAGTGGCCGCCCTGCGCGGACGCCGTGCAGACGCCATGTGGACGCCATGAATGAATTCGGCGACACACGGCGGCGATACTGGAGCAAATCGCATGGAAGAACTCACCATCCAAGAAGCGCAATCCCGCATGACATCCGGCGAACTGACCGCGCGCCGGCTCACGGAGATGTATCTGGCGCGCATCGCCGAGATCGACCAGGCCGGACCGCGCCTCAACTCGGTCATCGAGGTGAACCCGGACGCGCTGGAGATCGCCGATGCGCTGGACCGCGAACGCGCTGAACGCGG
>JALOOE010000529.1 GCA_025454565.1 Anaerolineae bacterium | reverse complement strand
TTCGGCCGTTGACCTGCCGCGGTTGGCGGCGTATGAGCCGGTCGTATTCATCGGCCACCGGGATCGTCAACCCGTGCGCGGCGACGCCATTGGCCGCCACGCCAGCGCCCAGCGAGACCATGCGCTCGTAGAGGTTAGCGTAGTCGCGCGTCACCACGCGGAATTTGGGCATCGTCTGGCCTGGGATCGCCGCCACTTCGCCGCGTTTCCAGTCGCGCACCTCGGACTGGGCGAGCTCGTCGGGCGTATCGTGCTGCAACGGCAGCATGACAACGTCGCGCACCGGCTCGGGCAGATGCGTCTTGGCCAGGTCGCTGACCCTCTTGGCGATGGCCTTGTAGATGTCCCAGTCGCTCTTCGACTCCCAGGCCGGCGCCACGGCCGCCTGCATCGGGTTGATGTAAGAGTGCAGGTCGGTCGTGTTCAGATCGTCTTTCTCGTACCAGGTCGCAGCGGGCAACACGATATCTGAGTAGAGCGCCGAGGTGTCCATGCGGAAGTTGAGATCCACCACCAGATCGAGCTTGCCGGTCGGCGCTTCGGGGCGGTAGACGACCTCGTGCGTGTTGCCCTCGGCCATCTCCGGTGCGATGGCGTTGTTGTGCGTGCCCAAGTAATGCCGCAGGAAGAACTCGTGGCCCTTGGCGCTCGTCCCAATCGCGTTCCCGCGCCAGATGAACCACACGCGCGGCCAGTTCTGCGGCGCATCCGGGTCCTCGACCGCAAAGCCCAGTTTGCTCTGCTTGAGCTGGTCGACCACGTATTGGATCACCTCGCCGTCGCTCTGCGCGCCGCTGGCAGCGGCCTCCTGCGCGACTGTCAGCGACGAGCGGTTGAACTGCGGGAAGAAGGGCAACCAGCCGCGCCGTACGGCGTCCACCTGCATGTCGATGGTATGCCCGCCCGGCTTGCTCCCTTGCCGCGTGGGCAGCGTATCGTACGCGGTGAAACCGCGCTCGTAGCGCCACTGGTCGGAGTGAACGTAGTGGAATGACGGCGTGTTCTGCTGGCGCGGGGCCATGCCCCAGTCGTTGGCAAACGCGATCGTGCTCCACGACGCCTGATTGACGAGTTTCTCCTGTCCGACGTAATGGGCCAGCCCGCCGCCGTTCACGCCGACGCAGCCGGTCAGCATGAGCGCCACGATGCCGGAGCGATAGAGTAGATTATTGTGATACCAGTGATTGGCTCCCGCGCCGATGATGATCAGGTTCTTGCCGTTGGTCTTTTCCGCATTCTCGGCCCACTCGCGCGCAAACTGCACCAGGGTATCGCGATGGATGCCGGTGTACTTTTCCTGCCAGGCGGGCGTGTAGGGTAGATCGTCGGTGTACTCGCATGGGGTATCGCTGCCCTCGCCCGGCAGACCGCGCGGAACGCCGAACTGGGCCATGACGAGATCGAATACGGTGGCGACCGCCACCCGTCCGGCTTCCGTCTCGACGTAGCGGACCGGCACCCTTCGCTCCAGGGTCTTGTCCGCGGAGAAATCGTCGAACCGAACCGGTTGCACCGCGTCATATGAATCGGCAAAGGTGAGCTCGGGATCGAGGTCCTCATCGGTGACCGGGTCGCGCATGCGGAGATTCCATTGGCCTGGCTCTTGTTTGGCCCAACGGAAACCTACGGTCCCCTGTGGCATACGAGGTTGCCCGGCGCCCTTATCCCACACCAGCAGCTTCCAGTCGCCGTTTTCTGCTGACTGGTACGCGGAGAGTTGGTTGGCGCGCAGGTAGCGTCCGGGGAGTGCGCCTTCCGCCGCGATGGCGTCACCCACCTGCACCAGGAAGGGCATGTCGGTGTACTGCTTGAGATAGTTGATGAAGTACGGCACCTGCCGTTGGACATAGAACTCCTTCAGCAGTACGTGGTTGACCGCCATCCAGAACGCCGCATCTTGCCCGGCGTGCACGGGGAGCCAGTAATCAGCGTACTTCGCCACCTGGGAGAAGTCCGGGGAAAAGACGGTTAGCTTGGCTCCCGCGTGACGCACCTCGGAAATGAAGTGCGTGTCGGGCGTGCGGGTCATGTTCAGGTTGGCGCCCACCACCGCGATGAAGCGGCTGTTGTACCAGTCGGCCGATTCGTGCACGTCGGTCTGCTCGCCCCAGATTTCGGGGCTGGCCGGCGGCAGGTCGCAATACCAGTCGTAGAAGCTCATCGTTACCCCGCCGAGTAGCGTCAGGAACCGGCTGCCCGCGGCGTAGCTGATCTGCGACATGGCCGGGATCGGCGAGAAGCCGATCACCCGGTCCGGCCCGTGCTGCTTGACCGTGTGAATTACCGAGGCCGAGATGAGATCGAGCGTCTCATCCCATGACAGGCGCCTGAAACCGCCCTTGCCGCGCGCCTGCTGGAAACGAGTGCGCTTCGCCGGGTCGTTGACGATCGACTGCCAGGCCGCCACCGGATCGGCGTGTGCGGCGCGCGCCTCGCGCCACATATCCACCAGCACGCCGCGCACGTAGGGATACTTGACGCGGATCGGGCTGTAGAGATACCACGAGAAACTGATCCCCCGCTGACAGCCGCGCGGCTCATAGGGCGGCAGGCCATCTTCCAGCGCGGGATAGTCTGTGGCCTGCAACTCCCAGGTGACGATGCCGTCCTTGACAAAGACCTCCCAGGAGCACGAGCCGGTGCAGTTCACGCCGTGCGTCGTCCGCACGCGCTTGTCATGTTGGAAGCGGTTACGGTAGAACTCTTCCCACTTCCGCTCGGTCGGGGCGGTCGTTTCTTTCGTCCAATTGCTCATCCAAGCCTCCAGGTAAAACCAGTAGACCTTCGAGGTCTCGAAGACCTCGAAAGTCTGACGCTTCAGTCCGCGGTGGGTTTCTGCGCCCGCAGCCGGGCCGACGCGCTCTGCCGCTGTCGCGGCCAGAAAACCGCCAGCAGCGCCATGAGTACGAGCGCTCCGGCGAGTCCGAGACCCAACACCCACCACGTGTGACCCGTGATCGCGCCCGCCGCGAACGGCGGAGCGGACGCCTGCCCTTGATCTGCCTGGACGAGGTACGCCACGAGATCGGCCCCTTCCTGAGAGGTCAGCGGCCGGTTGGCATAGGGGCCGGCCATGGTCGGAAAAGCGATGTTGCCCAGGACGGCGGCCAGCCCAGGCCC
>JALOOE010000528.1 GCA_025454565.1 Anaerolineae bacterium | reverse complement strand
CCCCGTCGCCGGCTTTATCCTGACCGGCGCCTGGCCGCTGGCGCTGCCGTGCCTTGCCCTGGGCGCGCTCTGGCTGATCGGTTTTGCGCGCCGGCTGGAAGGGTTGGGATCGCTCATGCTGGTCGCCTTCATCGCCGCCGCGGGGGTGGGCGTCAACTTGAGCCAAAGCGCCGCTTGGGCGCCCCCAACCGTCGTCCTCGCCCTGGCCGCTTGGGATCTGGAGCGCTTCGGAGCGCGTCTGCGCCTGGCCGACGCGAGCCAGGAAACCCGTGAGCTGGAACGGCGCCACCTCTGGCGGCTGCTGGCAGTCAGCGGGCTGAGTCTCGCGCTGGCCTGGGCGGCCCTGGGCTCATCCTGGGGTTGAGCCAGGTCATCCGGTCGTTGGCGCGCGAAAGCGATTGAGCGGCAGCAAGACACGCACCGATAGAGGAGGGCTCATGAAGACTATCCTGGAGTCGCTACGCATCTATGCAGGTCACCCCCTGCCCGGCGACCCGCCGGAGATCATGCCGTGGGACGACACCGCGGCCTGGGCATGGCTCGGCGCAGCCAGGCATACGCTCGGTCTGCTCCTCGCCGGCGAAGCGCCCGGCCCACGCCTGTTCGCCGCGGCCGACTATCTACTGACGTTTCCATCCGTCGCATTCCGCTCCTCGCCCTCCGAAGAAGCGCTGCTGAACGCGACCGCGCTGGCGTTGTGCGGCTACCTATGCGAGGGACGGCATCCTGAAGCCGGCGTGTGGCGGCTGACCGGCTGCGCTCGGCTGGCGAACGAAGCCCATTTGCGCCGCGCCGCGCTCGAAGATCGCATGTTGGCCGATTGTCTGCTCGCCGTCTGCCGCGTGGCGGACGAGCGTGGGCTGCCGATCCTGGCCGACCTGATCACGTTGCGCGAACGGATGTGGGGCCGGCTGCTCGACCACAGCCGGGCGGAGCGGCTGCACGTGCCGGAGGCGGAGTATCCCCGGCACATGATCGCGCCGATCCCGGCCGGGGAGATCGGCGCGATCATGCGGGCGCGGGAATGGCAGTACCGGGCGCGCGCGTCAGCGGAGACGCGATCCGCTGACCTGGAAGATGCCGAGGGGACGTGCCGCAACCTGATCACATTGCGCGCCCACATGCTGGTGCGCCATCAATTCGGCAGCGATGTAGACTGGCACATCCAGTTCTTCGCGGACCTCGAATCGACCGTCAGTCTCAACTTCCAGCCGTTCATCCGCAACCTCGCCACTGCCTATCAGGAGACCGGCGACCCGAAGTATGCCGCGCACGCGGCGCGGTTGATATGGTCGTGGTATCGGCAATGCCCCGTGCCCAATCACCGGCAGTACACGGGGCCGTGGCGCACACTCGAGGTGGGGGGGCGGCCGTGGCGCGTCTGGCTCGATGTCGTCGGTGATCTGGGTCAGACCGCCCCGTTCGACGACGCCACGCATGCCATGCTGGCCCGCTCCCGGCTGGAACACATGCGCTACCTGACCGCTTTTTGCGGCGGGCCGAACAACTGGTACCAGGTCGAAGCGTCGGGGCTGGCGGTGGCCGCGCTCTGCTCGCCGGAACTGACGTTGGCCGACACGTACCTGCGCATCGCACTGCGCCGCCTCAAGTGGATCAATAGCGTCGCCTACTATGACGACGGGTTCCAGTTCGAGCTCAGCCACGGCTACCACGCCTTCCCCACGATGGCGATCACTTCGGTGGTGCGGGCGGCGCAGGCGCGGGGCGTGACGCTGCCGGCAGACTTCGTCAGGCTGGTCGAAAAAGCGCACGAGATGTACCTCTACGCGGCGCAGCCCGATCACATCTTGCCGATGTTCAACGACTGCGGCCCGCAGCCGACCGACCCGGCGCCCTTCCTGCGCGGGGCCGCCGAGATGTTCCCGCGAGATGACTTCCGGTGGGGCGGCAGCCATGGCCGGGAAGGTCAGGCGCCCGATCATACCTCGCACGCGTGGCATTCGGCGGGCTATTACGTGATGCGCGACACATGGGGCGCCGACGGCCAGTTCCTTTTCTTTGACGGCGCGCCGTGGGGCGCATCGCACCAGCACGAAGACAAGCTGACCTTCACCCTCTATGCGGGCGGCCGGCTGCTGATCGGCGATCCGAACATCTACTCCTACTCGCCGACGGAGTTGACGCACTACTTCAAGGCGTCACGCAGCCACAACGTCGTGATGGTGGATGGCCGGGGCCAGGCGCGGCGTTTCCGACCCAAAGCCAGGCTCTCGACCCTGGGAAGCAACGAATGGGTCAGCCGACCCGATTTCGACTTCGTCAGCAGCGAATACCTGGAGGGCTTCGCGCCTGACCCGTTCCCCGGCCGCGGGGATGCGTCGGAAGTGGACACGAGCATCGCCCACCGGCGGGCGATATTCTATGTGAAACCCGTAGGGGCGGGTCTTGTGCCCGCCCAGGGCGACCACACGGGATCGCCCCTACCCGGCTACTGGATCCTGTGCGACCTGCTGCGCGGCCAAGCCGCCGAGCCGCACACGCTCGAACAGCTCTTCCACCTGGCCCCCGTTGAGCAGCCGGCAGCAGCGGAACCGCTGCGACCCGGCGAAGTGACAATCACGCCGTCGGCGATCGTGACACAGGAACCGGAACTCAGCAACCTCGCAATCCTGCCGGTGGACACCGATGGTCTGGATGTGCGAACGCAGAAGGGCGAGACCTCGCCTGCGGTCGGCTGGTACGGCGTCTACGGTGAGTTCCCCGCCTGGGATGTGACCTTCCAACGCCGGACCACCCTGCCAGCGCGCATGGATGCCGTGCTCTTCCCGCTGCTGCCCGGTGAGACCGCGTATCCTACCATCACCCGGCTGCGCGCCGATGCGCAGGTCACCGCCTTCCGCATCCACGGCGTGGGCGTGGATGACACGTTCATCCTGTGCGAGGAAGGCGCCGGAACGGTGACTGTGGGCGATATCACCTGCGAAGGCCGCGCGCTGCTCGTGCGTCGAGAGTTGACATCCTCAGGACCGCACATCATCGAGTTGCAAGTGGAGACAACAGGTGTCCCGACGCCAGATGCCTCCATATCTGACAATCCTAAGTCATGGTAAAATGGGTGTGTGAGGGATTCTGTTTTGGGTAACGCTGCGATAGCTCAGGACCAGCTCGCGCTCTTCACTGATATAGAGGCGCCGACGACACCGGGGCGCGGTTTGACGACAGACGCCTTTTCCCACGGTGACGTCAGCCCGCAAACTGCGCGTTGCAACCTGGAAGCGAGTTACGCCCACCTACTCAAAGAGACAGACCAGTTCAACCGTCAGTTGGTCAGCTTCCAGACCAACAAGACCGAGATGTTGCATGGCTGGATCAGCTATCGGGAGGGTTTCTCTGCAACGCTTGTTGAGAGGTTGCTGCAGGAGTTCGGCGTCGAACCGGGCGATGTTGTGCTAGACCCTTTCGCCGGCTCCTGCACCACGCTCCTGACCGCGAAGATGCTGGGCATTGATG
>JALOOE010000527.1 GCA_025454565.1 Anaerolineae bacterium | reverse complement strand
GAGACGACGTCCAGATCCAGCCCTTCTTTCTCGAAGAGCTGCGCGATCGCCAGGCATAGATAGGCTTTGGATGCATAGGCAGCCTGCGCCGTAGCCGGGTAGTGCCGCCGCAGCGCTTCCTGATAGGCGCGGGCGCGAGTGCGCAGGGTGGTTGCATCGAAGACATAGAGCGGTGTGCCGAACGTCTTGGCCAGCCCTGAGACAGCGCAGCCGCCGAGCCATAGCTCCCCCTCCTCGTCGGTGCGCGCACCGATGGGCCACAACTTGCCGAGCATAGTTTCTCCTGCTTGTATTCTTTCTTGCGAGAGAGTATATGATCCCTGGGACTTGGCGTCAAACTGCACGTAGGGTTTGCGTGAGCGCCGACGCTTTTGACACCGGCTCGCGCGTCGGCTATACTTCCCTCATGCGAGTGTTGCGTTCATCGGCCGGCGGACTCATGTTCGCGCTGCTGGTTCTGTTCTCCACGACATCTTCAGGCGTCATCTATGCGGCCGGCGCCCATGGCTGCGATCCCAACGACCTAATACCGAACTGCGATTTCAACAGCTTCTCAGGCAACATGCCCTCGGGGTTCTCGCCTATCATCATGTCGGGGCAGGTGAACTTCGTACCGGCCCGCGGCAGCGAATCGCATTCGGCTTCCGGCGATTCGCTGCGGCTCGACTCAAACGGCACCTATCTTGCAGCGATCTACACGCGCGTCGATGGTCTGCAGCCGGGCACGGCCTACAAGGCATCGCTGGGTTTTGCTTCCGGGAGCGTTAACGCCAGCGCCTACGGGCGGCGTCTGGGCATCGATCCGACCGGCGGCGTCGATCCAAACTCGCCGAAGGTCGTCTGGGGCATGGATTATTGGGGCGATGGCAAGTATCTCAACTATCCGCCGCCCGACGTTAACCTGGATGTCAGCGCTGTCGCACAGGCGCCGGCGGTGACGGTTTTCGTCAAGATTGATCACAACCAATCGATTCCCAATAGCGTGCTGTACATCGATATGGTCAGTTTGATCCGAGACCCGGTGCAGCCGGCGCAGCCGCCCCCAACCGCCGTGCCGCCTACGCCTGTGCCGACGGCGATCTTGCCGACGCGCGTTCCGCCCACCGCTGTGCCGCCCACGGCCACGCCGACGCGCACAGCAACCCCCACGGCGACGGCCACGCCGACTCACACGCCGACGCCGACCGCGACGCATACGCCCACGATCACACCCACACCGACGGCCACTGAGACGCCGACGATGACGCCCTCATCGACCCTGCCGCCCAGGCCATCGGCTACTCCCGGCGCGTCCTCAGCGGAGCAGCCTGCAGCCGGGGGCGCACATGGGGGCTTCCTGTTCGGCGGACTGGGTGCGTTGGCTGGAGCCGGCATGCTGGCTGGCGTGCTTGTGGTCGTGCGTCGACGGGGCTGAGCGCGTCATAGGAACAGGTGACGACAGTCCACGCGCCGTCAACACAAAGGGCTTGTCAAAGTATAACTTCCTGCTCTCGCCGGTCTCCGACCGAGCCAGAACGGGAACTTGTTTCTTGACACGCCCAAACCCAGAAGACCAGCGGGATGCTCACGATGGCGCCGACCATGGTGATGCTGAGGCGATCGTGGACCATCAGCACGACGCCGGTGACGACCGCTACAGCTTCGGCGTCGACCGATGTGATAGCTTCGTCGAGGATCAGGACGCCGCATGTCGGCCAGGATGGTACGACCGAGCGAGAGGCGTGGCGCCGTCCACCGCCGAGTTGCACGCCGTGTTTACAGCGTGCGTTCCGTTCAGTCGCTTCTTGTCCAGATCACGGGTGACTGAGATCGTTCATTCACGGCCATTTGAAACACGTCCGGTCGGGCATAGTGGCCGGCTACGTCGAAGTCGAACTTGCCCTCGATCACTTGCAGCAGATCAAGATCCGCATAAAGGATGCCTTCCCGGTCGTACAGCGGCCCGGCGATGACATCGCCCAGCGGCGAGATGATCGCGCTGCCGCCGCGGCACAGAATCTCCGGTGCGTCCGCCAGCTCTTCCAACCCCTCCAGAGATGCCGGCAAGTGGCTTTTCGCCACGAATTGGTTGCAGCCGAGCACGAAGCAACGCCCCTCGCAGGCGATGTGGCGCAGCGTACCTTGCCACGTCTCGCGCGCATCGGCGGTGGGCGCCAGGTAAATCTGCACGCCCTTGGCATAGAGCGCCATGCGCGCCAGCGGCATATAGTTCTCCCAACAGATGAGCCCGCCGATGCGGCCGATCTCAGTATCGAGCACGGTCAGTGTGCTGCCATCGCCCTGGCCCCAGATGACCCGTTCGGCGGCGGTAGGCATGAGCTTGCGATGCTTGCCCAGCAGCGCGCCGTCCGGCCCGAAGTAGAGCAGTGTGCAATACAGGGTGCCGCGGCCGAGCTCGCCCTCCTGCTCGATCACCCCCACGGCAAGATAGGCGCGTGCCCGCCGCGCCATCGCCCCCAGCGCCTCGGTCGTTGGTCCGGGCACGGGCACCGAGTTGGCCCAGTAGCGCGCCCATAGCTGCCGGCCCGCCGGCGTGCGGCTGCCCACGACCGCCCCAAAGCTCAACCCACGCGGGTAGGCGGGGATGAACGCCTCGGGGAAGAGGATCAACCGGGCATTGTTGGCGGCGGCCGCGTCGGTCAACTCAGCGACTTTGGCAACGGTGGCGTCGCGATCGAAGAAGACCGGGGCCGCTTGAACTACGGCGACGCGCATCGGATGAGTGAGATACTGGTGTTGTCGAGATGGTAGAAGACCGGCTGCGTCGCTTCGCCCAATAACGCGCTCAGCAGCAGGCTCCCGAACGCGCCGTGACTGACGAGAGCGATCTTCTCATCCAACGCCCCCCAGCCGCGCAGCGTTTCGGCCACGCGTTCGGCCCTGGCTTGCGCCGCCTCGAGTTCTTCATAGGCGCCTCGCCACCAGCCGGTCTCGCTCACACGATCCGGTATGCTGTATCCTGGAAACTCCGCGGATAGCTCGCCGCGGGTGATGCCGGGATAACCGCGTCGACCGGCCGCCTCGCCGTGATCGAGCCAGATGCCGCCATGCTCGTGGATGTCTACCCACACTTCGGGCGTCAGACCGAGCGCCCGCGCGATCGGCAGCGTGGTCTGAAGGCAACGGCGCATGGGACTGGTGTACAGGCGGGTGATGCCATAGCCGTGACCATTCGCGCTGGGCGAAGTGAGCCATGGCCGGATGGGATGCAGATCGGGGCCCGCCGTCAGGTGAGCCGCCAGCAGCTCGGCCTGCTGCCGGCCCAACTCGGTTAAGTGCGGGTCGCAGACGCGTTCCCGCTCGTCGGCCAGCGCATTATTCGCGGACTGGGCATGTCGAATGATATAGAGTTCCATCCCCCTATTCTAGCATTCGCTGACTCTACGGCGAAAATAAGGGGGGATGGTTCTGGAGCAGGGCACAGCCTGTGACCGCACCCTGCTCTGTGGCGATACTCAACCGGGCAACGAGGCGAGGATCTTGCGATAGCTATCGTAGCGCATCGGCGAGACGCTGCCCCGGCGAACGGCGAGCCTGACGGCGCAGTCGGGCTCGCGCATATGCATACAGTCCTCGAACTGGCAGTCGCCGTGCAGCATCGCGATCTCCGGGTAGCAGCCCGCCAGATCGCGGCGGCGGAGACCGCTGAGACCGAACTCACGGATGCCCGGTGTATCCACCACGAAGCCGCCTTCCGCCAAACGATGGAGTGACGACTGGGTGGTCGTGTGCCGGCCCTCGTGGTGCCGTTCGTTGACTTCGCCCACGCGCAGGTGCAGCCCCGGCTCCACTGCGCTGAGGAGCGACGACTTGCCGACGCCCGATAGCCCGGCCAGCGCTGTGGTGCGCCCCTGGAGCAGCCGGCGCAACCCATCCACGCCCAGACGGTTCTGGGCGCTGGTCAGCAGGACGGTATACCCGGCCTCGCAGTAAGCGTGCAAGACGGTTTGCGGTTCGGCGGGGTCTTCCGCCAGATCCACCTTGTTGACGCAGATGATCGGCGTCAAACCGGTGCGCGCCGCCGCGATCAGATAACGATCAACCAGCTCGGGCCAGAACGCCGGTTCGCGCCACGAAGCCACGACCAGGACCTGATCGACGTTAGCGACGATCACCTGCCGCAGATGCGTGTAAAACGGATCGGGTCGCGTCAGCACACTACGACGAGGCAGCACGGCCTCGACGTAGCCACGCTCCGCTCCGTTACGCGAGATCAGTACCTCATCTCCCACTGCCACGATGTTGGTGAAGCCGGTGTCGTTCGCCTTGAGCGACCGCCGCACTTCGCAAAGCAGCGAATCTCCCTCTGTCAAGCTCACGCGGCACAGCCCCTGGCTTACCTCGATCACTGTGCCGCTCGCCTCCGTCGCCTTGTGTGCGACGGGTGGTGCGGAGAGATCCGGCGAAGGCGAGATTGCGCCACCCGCGACGCGCATGGTGTTGGCGCGACGGCGCTCTTGCTCGCCGAGCGGCACCACCCGTTCGATATCGGGGAGATCCAGATCATCGAAGGTTTCGCCCTGTTCCCCATAGTGCGAAGCCCAACCCTTTTGGCGCACCCGTTCTTCCTTTGGCGCGCTCTTCTTTTCTTTGCGAATCTGCCGCAGCGCCTGATCCGCTCGGATATGTTCCCACATACGATCTGTGCGAGTAGCCAATGTTCCTTCTCCATGAGCTGCCCAATCCGCCGGCGGTGGGCTGGGAAATCAAAAAGGCCATGAGTGACACACTCATGGCCTGCTCGATCGATGTCGTCCTACTGCCAAAGGCCCTGGAAAGCGCGGGGCGCGGCGGACAAACAAAAAGGCCATGAGGGGCGCGGATCACACCGCCTCATGGCCGGGAAGGCATGGAGAATGAAGGCTACTGTTCTCTCACTCTTCCTCGGTATGGAGGCAAGTTCGACCCACGCAAACCGGAACGGCTTGCGCCAAGACTTCGCTATTTGACATGATCTCGCCTCCTTTCTGAGATAGTGACAGGGTGTGCCTGAATAGTGAGCATAGCATAATCCGTTCCCCGTATTCTGTCAAACTAAGCAGCAGCGCTTTGTGGAGCAATCCAGCCTGGGGCACCAAATGCTTGACAACGTCTTTGTGTCTGAATTATAATAGAACAAGGATAATGCAAATTATACATCATGGCGGAGGTAATGCCGAACAAATGGAAATCGCCCCTGGAATTCACAGCTTGTGGCAACAGAAGGGCGCCTATGTCCATGCCTACCTGCTCGACGACGGCAAAGAACTGACGCTCATCGATACGCTTTACGATACGGACGCCAGGCGGATCCTCGGCCAAATCGCGCAGATCGGCAAGACGGTCAAGGATCTCAAGCGGATTATCATGACGCACTCGCATCGGTCGCACCTCGGCGGATTGGCGCTGCTCAAGGAGTTGAGCGGCGCGCCCGTTTACGCGCATGAGTGGGAGGCCGACCTGATCTCGGGCGATCGGGCCGCGCAGCAGGTGTCGTGGTTGCCTCATAGCCCCGTGCGCACCTGGCCGCTCCAGGTGGCGAACAACCTCGGCTTCATCAAGCACCCGCCTGTTCATGTGGATGGGTTTGTTCATGATGGCGATTTGGTGGGTCCGGTGCGGGTCGTACATGCACCGGGGCATTCACCCGGCCACCTCGCCTTTTTCTGGCAGGAGCGACGCGCGCTGATCGCCGGTGACGCGATCTGCACCTGGCCGACGTTCCAGTTAGGCTGGCCCGGCTTTCTGCTCAACCCCAAGCAGCATCGGGCATCGTTGCGCCGTTTGGCCGAGTTCGACAGCGAAGTGCTGTGCGTGGGTCACGGCGAGCCGTTGACCAGCGGGGCGGCAGCGCGCATC
>JALOOE010000526.1 GCA_025454565.1 Anaerolineae bacterium | reverse complement strand
CTTAATTGTGTCGGCGATCCCGCGCTCGTCGCCGAAGTTGGGCAGCACGACGAGGATGCCGTCGATCCGGTCGCGCTGCGCCTTGAACAGTTCGGCGCAGCGCTTGGCGTCCTCCCAGGTCTCGACTGCACCCAGTTTCGTGTCGGTCTCGCCCAAGAGGATCGGTTCCACGCCCATCTCGGCGAGTACCGCCAGGATCTCCCTTCGCCCCTCACTGACGAGCCTATCGGGAAAGAAATCGCGGTTGCCGATGATGACGGCGAGTGTTGGGTTGGTCATGTAGTTTTCTCCTTGAGCGAATCAGCGAATCTCGAATCAGCGAATCGCCCTCGTCCGCTTATTCGCTTATTCGCTATTCGCTCAACAATTCCAGCGCCGCATCACGTATCCCCGCCGGCGTCAGTCCGAAATGCTCGAACAGCCACGCCGCCGAGCCGGTGGGCGCGAAGACGCCGGGGAAACCCAGGATGCGCATGGGCGCGGGATGCGTGGTGACCACGACTTCAGCCACCGCGCCGCCCAGCCCGCCGAAGGTCGTGTGCTCCTCGACGGTGACGATGCCGCGCGTCTCGTTCGCCGCGGCGATGATGGCGGCGCGATCCAGCGGTCGCACCGTCGCCATGTTGAGCACCCGCGCCTGCACGCCGCCTGCTGCCAGCAGATCGGCGGCCGCCAGCGCATACGCCACCATCGTCCCGGCGGCGATGAGCGTGACATCGTTTCCCTCGCGCAGGCGCGTCGCCCGGCCGATCTGAAAGCGATAGTCCGCCGCGTGGACGGCAGGCACCGGCATCCGGCTCAGCCGGAGGAAGACCGGCCCCTGATAGGCAGCCGCAGCCTCGACTGCCTGCACGGTCTCGGCGGGATCGGCCGGGACGATGACCGTCATGTCCGCAATGGCGCGCGTCCAGGCGAGATCCTCGATGGAATGGTGCGTCGCACCGAGTTCGCCGTACGCGACGCCGCTGCTCATGCCACACAGCTTGACATTGGCGCGCGAATAGGCCAGATCGGCCTTGATCTGCTCCAGCGCGCGGCCGGTGAGGAAGCAGGATGCGCCACAGACAAACGGCAGCTTGCCCGCGTTCGCCAGCCCCGCCGCCACGCCGATCATGTTCTGTTCGGCGATGCCGACGTTGACCAGACGATCCGGGAATTCTTTGGCGAAGCGTCCGAGCTTGCTGGAGCTCACCGAATCGTTGCACACGGCGATGATGCGTCGATCGGCGCGGGCCAGCGACTCGAGCGTGGCAGCGAACGCGTCGCGGCAATCACTGAGCGCGCCCGGCGATGACGCAGACAAATGCATTCGCCGGCTGACATCTCCCCCACCCATTGAAACGGGTTCCACGGACACCTGCTCCGTGACACCGGACTCCGGCTTCCAGCTTCCAGGCTGATCCCCGACTCCTGACTCCTGACCCCTGCTCCCTGCCTCCTGCTCCCCACCCCCCAACTCCGCCAACGCTGCCGCCATCTCGTCATCGCTCAGCGCCCGGTGGTGATGGTGCCACTCCGCCCGATCCTGGATCAACGACACCCCTTTGCCCTTATGCGTATGCGCGATGATGCCGCTCGGTCTGCCCGCCTCAAACGGGAGCGCCCGAAACGCCTCGAGCAGCGCGGCGTGATTATGCCCGTCCACCTCACGCACGGCCCAGCCGAACGCTCGGAGCTTGTCGGCCAGCGGCTCCAGCCGGATCGTCCGCTCCGTGGCATCCCCCTGCTGCAAGCCGTTGCGATCCACGATCCACGTCAGGTTATCCAGCCCGAAGTGCGCGGCGGCCATCGCGGCTTCCCAGTTGCTGCCCTCCTGGAGCTCGCCATCGCCGGTCAGCACGAAGGTGCGCCACGTCGCAGCATCCATCTTCGCGCCCAACGCCGCGCCGACCGCCACCGGCAGCCCATGCCCGAGCGGCCCGGTGCTCGTCTCGACCCCCGGCAGTTTGCTGTTGGATGGATGGCCATTGAGGCGAGATTCGGGTTGGGCGAAGGTGGCAAGTTCCTCCGGCGGAAAAAAGCCAACCTCGGCGAGGACGTTGTACAGCATCCCGGACGCATGACCTTTGCTCAGGATGAAGCGGTCGCGGTCAGGCCAGCCAGGTCGCGCTGGATCCACGCGCAGGATGGCCAGATAGAGGGTCGTCAGGATGTCGGCGACCGAGAAATCGCCGCCGGTATGGCCCAGCCGGGCGCGGTTCAACATCATGAGATCGCGCCGGCGCAGCGCGTTCGCGCGTTCAGCGAGCGTGTTGGGGTTCTCGATCATGGCTGAATCCTTTGCTCACGGATCACACAGATGAACACGGAGACTTCATATTCGTGTCATCCGTGCAATCCGTGAGCGGTATCGTTTCCTGGTTGTGGCGCGAAGAGCGTGCGCGCCACGGCCGCGCGCCAGCCGGCGTATAACATCTCACATTTCTCGGCGGACATGCCCGGCTCGAAGCGATCGCGGGGTGGCACGAGCCGCTCGATTTCTGCCTCATCCGCCCAGATGCCGACCGCCAGGCCAGCCAGGAACGCCGCGCCCAGCGGCGAGACATCCGGCGAAGTGCTGCGCAGCACTGGACAGCCGAGCATGTCGGCCTGGAACTGCATCAGCAGGTCGCTGCGGCTGGCGCCACCGTCCGTCAGCAGCGTGTTGAGCGCCGCGCCGGCCTCTGCCTGCATCACGTCGAACACATCGCGCACTTGGTATGCGATCGCTTCCAGCGCGGCCCGCGCCAGATGCCCCGCGCCCGCCCCCCGCGTCAGCCCGGCAATCACCCCGCGCGCCGATTCCGACCAGTGCGGCGCGCCCAACCCGGTCAACGCGGGCACGAAGTAGACGCCGACCGTATCCTCGACAGAGTGCGCCAGTTTTTCGACCTCCGGGCCGGGATCAGCCAACCTCAGCAATTCGCCCACCCACTGCACCGCTGCGCCGGTAGCGTAGATGTTGCCTTCCAGCGCATAAACGGGCTGTTCACGCGCCCATGCCACCGTCGTCGAAAGGCCCCTCCCGGAGAGAACGGGCGCCGAAGTCGGCGTCATCAGCGACGAGCCGGTACCGTAGGTCGCCTTGACGCTGCCGGGGCGGAAGCCGCCCAGCCCATAGAGGGACGCGTGCGAGTCGCCGACCAG
>JALOOE010000525.1 GCA_025454565.1 Anaerolineae bacterium | reverse complement strand
CGTAAGCGGCAGGATAGGCGGTTGAAGGCATGACCCAGGCGGCAGTAGCCTCGAAGCCGCCGTTGGCGATGAGTTGCTGGCAGAGGCCCGGCGCGGGCGCGGTTGTCGGCGTGCGCGTGCTCGTTGCTGTCGGCGTCGTCGTCCAGGTCGCCGTCGGCGACGGGGTCAGCGTCGCTGTTGCGGTGGGCAACGGCCCGGTGATGATGCCCGCCAGCTCAGTCATCGTCGCAAGGGCGGTGCGCGCCGAACGCGCGACATAGTTCAGATCGACACGGCTCAGCAGGTCGCCGGTGGTGTGATACCAGGGATTGCGATCGCGCACGATGGCATCGTCGTAGAAGTTTTCTAACGTCAAGAACGAGGCATAGCCATAGTCCCAAAAAGAAGAGTGATCGGAGAAGCGACTGGCCGTGCTCTGTTTCAGCTCCAATCTCAGGCTTTGACCGTAGCGCTCGTTCGCTGAAACGAAGGCGTTCGCCAGAGCGACCGAGGGGGAGCCGGTGCCAGAATGCAGCTCGACGGTTCGATCGCCATCGCTATCCCAGCCGATCATGTCGAGATTGATATAGCCCATAACCTGTGCGCCCGATATCTGGAGATCGCGAGCATAGACTTTGCTGCCCCACATCCCCTGCTCCTCGCCGGTGAAGTGGACGAAGCGGATGGTGTCTGCGAAGTGCAAATCGTGCAGGATCTCGGCCAGGGCCAACGTCGTCGCCGTGCCGGATGCGTTGTCATCGGCGCCGGGTGCGGTGCGGTAGGGATCCGTCGATGTGCTGTCCAGGTGCCCGCCCACCAGCCAGATGCGCTCCGGATGAACGATGCCTGTGATGTCGGCGGTGATGTTGCGCCCGCTATAGGAGCTGTAAGCCCACGGAAGGGTGCGCGTCGTCAGACCGAGGGCGGCGTAGTGCTGCCGCACGTAGGCCTCAGCGTTCGTGATCCCGGCGGCGAAGGAATAGCGGGTGGGAATTGTGACGGACGTGCCGTCGATAAGCGCTGTCCGGGCGCCGCTCAAGTCGGCGATCAGATCATGGATGCGTGTTTCACTGACCTGATCGATCAGCGCCTGGACCGCCGGATCGACCGCAGGCGGCACGGTGGCGGCCAGCGACGCCGCCGCCGGCCGGCCAAAAACGATCGCATCGGTGCTCAGTAAGGCAATCGGCACGCCGGCGGCGGGAAGTTCAGCCACCAGCGCGGCCTCGCTGGCCTGCGGCGCGGCCAGCAGGGATTGCATTGGATCGCCGTAGACCATCGTCCCATAGGTCGCAGCGAGCTGGCGAGCATTCGCCGCACTTGTATCTATGAAATAGTAAGCTTTGCCTGATGTGGCTGAATCGAGCACGCGCACGTCGACACCGGCCGTGATGATCTGGGTTTCGGCCGCGGCGTCACCGCTGGCGATGTAGCGATCCACCGGCTGGTCGAACAGGGTCGCATGGATAGTGACGGGCAAGCTGGGAAGCAAGTTGGCCTGTTCTGCCGTTGGGCTGAGCAAGAAGAGCACTGGCCCGAACTGCTTGCCGTCGAGTTGGGCGCGTTCAGCCTGCGCCGCGTAAGGTTGAGCGGCCAGGAGAAAGAGAATGATACTTATGATGAGCAGAGATGATGTCAGTCGTTGGGTCTGATGTCCCATTCTGCGCCTCCGAACGGTTGTCCAGCGTGGCTGCGATCGGTGACAGCGGCCTGGATTAACGGATTGCGGCTCGCTCAAGAATCTGGATGCGGCACGACGCATAGCCCCGCAGCACTTGCGCCGCACGCCGGAGCAAAACCTGCCCCGAACCTGTCCAAGCTACATGGTGACCCCGGATGAACTCGGTCAGCCCTGTTCGCAGGACAACGCTCGTTAGCCCGACGAATTGGACGCCGGGCGACATGGCAAGAACACACCCTTTGTTATGGACACCGAATTGCTATATACAAAGACGCAAAGGGGAAGAAGGAGTGACGAGGAATCCTACTAAAGTAACAAGATTGCTCCCAATACATTCAGCACCCGGCAGACTTCGCTTTCATCTCGCAGGCTGCCGGTCAGCAGGAACAGACCCGCCTGCTCTGGGCACATCACAGAACCGTTGGCCGAAGATGGCAGATGCTTTCGGGTGGTGAGAGTATGTGTTTTGGCAGGCCCGTGGTAGAATTGCGCCCCAGGTCGATCCCCGGCCGCAGACACATGAATTCGGCAGAACTGCTAAGTGAAGGAGATTCGCATATGTTCGATAAACTCGATGTCGCCCCCCCCGATCCGATTTTGGGCCTGGAGGAAGCGTTCAAGCGTGACCCTAACCCGGCGAAAATCAATCTGAGCGTCGGCGTCTACAAAGATGCCGACGGCAACACGCCGGTCTTCCAAACCGTCAAGCGCGCCGAGGAAACTATCCTGAAGAACGAAGCCAGCAAGAGCTACCTCGGCATCGACGGCTCGCCGGACTATGCCGCAGCCGTGCAGTCATTGATCTTCGGGCCTACACATCCGTTGGTGGGCGGAGGTCAGGCGGTGACGGCGCATACGCCGGGTGGTACCGGTGGCCTGCGCGTGGCCGGCGACTTCGTCAAGAAGATCAACCCGGGCGCCTGCGTCTGGGTCAGCCAGCCCACCTGGCCCAACCATCCGAACGTCTTCCGAGCCTCTGGACTGAAGGTCGACACGTATCCGTATTTCGATGCAACCGGCAATCGCTTGGCCTTTGATGAGATGCTGGCTGCCATCGACAAACTGCCGGCTGGTGATGTGGTGGTCCTGCATGGGAGTTGTCATAATCCAACGGGCATTGATCCGACGCTCGAACAGTGGGCACGCATCGCTGACGCGGTCGAAGCCCGTGGCTTGCTACCACTGGTGGATTTCGCTTACCAGGGTCTGGCCAAGGGGTTGCGCGAGGACGCGGCCGGCGTGATCACGCTGTGCCGGCCTGGACGTGAGTTGCTGGTTGCGAGCTCCTTCTCGAAGAACTTCGGCCTGTACAACGAGCGGGTCGGCGCGCTAACTCTCGTGGCGGATTCTGCTGGGGGCGCTCAGGCTGCGCTGAGCCACATCAAAACCGTCATCCGGGCCAACTACTCTAATCCGCCTGCGCACGGCTCGAAGATCGTCACCACGATCCTGAAATCGCCGGAATTG
>JALOOE010000524.1 GCA_025454565.1 Anaerolineae bacterium | reverse complement strand
CAGCGACACGATGCGCGTCAGCGAATGGCGGAACTCCTGGGCTGTCACCTTGTACCATCGTGAAATGGGCGGCTCGTTGAATGCCACGTGCCCATGATAACCGATCCCGCCGTAGCAGGTGTCGATACCGCCCACGTCCTGGATACGCTCGCTGATGCGCTCCAGATTGAGCGGGTCGGGAAAGTGAATCTGCTCTTCCGGGATACGCAACTCCGAATCGAGGGCGTCGAACAGCATACGGTGCATGACACCCTCGAAGCTGAGCGGATGGGTGATGGGCACGGCGCGTCCCTGCCAGTCGCAGTACTCGTCCATGTTGAATGTGTGTACATTGCGCCAGGAGATGCGTTCCCGGTTGCAGATGAGCGCCAGGATCGGGTATTGACCCGTGGGGCCGACCGGCAGGATCAGGCGCGTCGGGCGGCCTGCCTGATTGTTACCCCGAATCTCATCAGCGATGCTGCGCGCAAAGTGCCCGTGTAGCGCAAGCTGATCGGGCACGATCTCCAGGCGCACCCTGCTGACCCGCGAGAGGTTGGCAGCAGGGACGAACAACTCAGGTGAGCCATGCCATGGCGTTACTGACATCAGACGCCTCCTGAACGCATCAAGTCGCGCAGACACCGAAAGCCGATCATGTGGATACCCTGCTCGGCGACGAACGCTTTGAAGTCCGCATCCTGCAACAGCGCATACTCCTCAACACGGACATGACCATTATCCGGGACGATGGTTTCGATGTCGCCCGATGTGTTGGGATGCAGCGAGATGTAAGTCAGCCCAGGCGGCAGCGCCGCAAGCACCGCCCGGTAGGTCGCGTCACGCTCGGTGTTAGGCACAGTAAGAGAACCGATGACGCTATCAACCAGCGGCATGCCCATCTGCGCCAGTTGTCCGAACAAGGCGGAGTACATGGACAGATCAAGATCGCCCAGGCCGAGGCCAGCCAGATCGGCTTCGATGCGGCGCGGCAGGAGGACGGGCAAGCGGTATTCCAGCCCCATGCGGATGAAGGGCTCTATCAGCTCAGGGATCAGGGCCGAGTACATGTGGGCGTCGAGATGCGTCACGTCGATACCCGCAGCCAGCGCCCGCTCGACCTGAGCCCGGAACTCCGCCTCCGCGGCCGTGACATTGAGATGGCCGCGCACCTGCGGTATGTCACGCCAGAAACAGCCTTCTTCATCGAGCAGCCCGGACGCGCCTTCAAGTGTCGAGAGCGGCCGCCACCGATAGAAGTCCCACTCGCTGGTCAACGTGAGGTGCACGCCCAGATCCAGCTTCGGATTCTGGCGGGCCAGGTCGGCGGCCTCCAAGAACCAGGGGCACGGCGTCATGACCGACCCACACGAGATCAGACCCCGCCGCGAGAGCTCCAGGAAAGCAACATCGGCGCCGTGACACATCCCCACGTCGTCGGCATGGAAGATGACTGCGCGATCGTCCGGGCCAAAGCCGAGGAGCTCAAGGGCGGGATTCATGATCCGTGCCATCCTCTCGAACGAAGCTACCCTTCATAGGCCAGCGGATTCAGCTTGCTCGCCGCCAGATCGCCGGGCTTCATCCCCGGCAGCCATTGCGCAAGATCGCGCACCCGGTTGGGATTGTCCGGCTCGGTGACGCGTGCGCCGTCGGCGAAGTAGATGATTGTCATGACCTTACGCATCGTCTCCGTTGCGTTGCCGGGCGCGGAATGCAATACCCAGCCGCTGTGGAAGGAGGCATCGCCGGCAGTCATATCGCCGTTGGTGGCAAGCGGAAAACCGTGCTCCGCCACATAACGCTGGAAATAGTGCTCCGACTCATCAGAGATCGGGATTTCGCCGAGATAACCGTGCGCGCCGGAACGCGAGGCGAAGATCAACGTGCCCATCGCCGCCACGATGTCCACGAGCGGCATCCACATGGTCAGCGTGTTGTCCGTGTCGAGCGGCCAGTAGAATTCATCCTGATGCCAGGGGGTATGCCCGCCTCCCGGCTCCTTGTAGAGCGCCTGGTCATGGTAGATACGGACGCCGCTCACGCCCATCAGATCCGCCGCGATCTTAGCGAAGCGCCGCGCCATCACGTAGCGGCGCACGGCCTCGTCCCCCACCCACAGGTTCATTACCTGCAGAAATGCTTTGCCGTACGTGTCACGCTCGGCCAGCGGGCGCATCTCGGTCATGCAGCGTTCCACGGCCGCGCTGATCGACGGCTCATAGGCGGCAGCCTCGGACTGGGAGGCGACCCCGCGCAACAAGATGTGGCCATCGCGACGGTAGTGCGCGATCTGGTCAGCCGTGAGACGATAATCACTGTCAAGTTGGGGCAAGTGAGACAGGTCAGCCATCGAAATCTCCTCATGCGAGTCTTGCGGCAGCATGCGAGGCATCGTAGCATAACTGCTGCGTCTCGTGCAACTGTGCCATGCGAGGTGAGTCCATGCAAACCGTTTGACACCGCGAGCTTGTTGCATACAATAGCAGAGATGCGAACGTCCGTCGGTGTGCCCCGCTGATAGACAAGCGGGCAATGTGCGCGTCCATTTTGGCGGCGCTGCACTGCATCGTCTCGCCCGACGACCGTGCGCATCCCTCACCACCAACCTACCGATTGCCGATCTACAAATCTCTCCGGCGGAAAGCCGGCAAGGAGCACACCGAATGGAGCTACGCGGTTCAGTCGTGATGATCACGGGCGGCGCGATTCGCGTCGGCCGGCAGATTGCGCTGCACATGGCCCGGCAGGGCGCGGGCATCCTCTTCACCTATCTGCCCGGCGAGCCGTGGGAGGAAGCGCAGGCGCAGATCGCCGCATGTGGCGTCGATGCGCTGGCGCAGCCGATGGACGCACGCGACACCTCGCAGATTCGGGCAGCCGTCGCGGTCGGGCTGGCTCACTTCGGCCATATCGATGTGCTGATCAACAGCGCATCGGTGTGGCTCAAAGCGCCGTTCCTCGAAATCACCGAAGCGCAGTGGGACAACGCCCTGGACATCAATCTCAAAGGGCCGTTTTTCCTGGCGCAGGCGGTGGCGGCGGCCATGCTGCGGCAGGGCGGCGGGGTGATCATCAACATCACGGACATCTCTGCATTCCAGCCGTGGGAGGGGTACGCGCCGCACGGCGCCAGCAAGGCCGCGCTGGCA
>JALOOE010000523.1 GCA_025454565.1 Anaerolineae bacterium | reverse complement strand
TGCACCCTGTTCGAACGCTTCGTGTGGCTGCGCAGCGACCACGATGGCTTCTGGTATCCGCGCGTGCAGGTGGGCGACGTGGTGCAGGAAGGCCAGGACGTGGGTGCGGTGATGGACTATGCGGGCAATGTCCTGCAGCCAGCCGTGGCGCCCGCCAGCGGCCCGGTGCTCTTCCTGGTCACCTCGTTGGCGATCAACACGGGCGATCCGTTCCTGGCGGTGGGAGCGTAGGCCAGGTTGAAGGTTCAAGGTTCAAGGTTGAAAGCACCTCCCTCGACCTTGAACCTTCAACCTGGAACCGAATGCGGGTTGAACGTTGAAGGTTCAAGGTTGAAAGTACCCCCTTCCACCTTGAACCTTCAACCTGTAACCCGTAACCTGTAACCCGTGACCTTCCCAGGGAGTTATCGTGAGAATCAGCCAAATGAACTGGATGCAGGTCGAGGCGTACCTGCGTCACGACGACCGCGCCGTGCTGCCGATTGGCAGCACCGAGCAGCATTGCTACCTCAGTCTGACCGTGGACTGCATCCTGCCGGAGCGCGTGGCGCTCGACGCCGCGGAGCCGCTCGGCATCCCGGTCTTCCCGGTGCTTTCCTACGGTGTCACCCCCTACTTTCGCAACTTCCCTGGCTCGATCTCCCTCCGCGTCGAGACGCACCTGGCCGTGATTCACGACATCCTGGAGAGTATGGCGGCCAGCGGCTTCCGGCGCATTCTGATCGTCAATGGACACGGCGGTAACGGCGCGGCGCAGCAGGGCGCGCTGGAGTGGGCCGCAGATCATCCCGATTGCCGGGTCAAATTCCACAACTGGTGGAACGCGCCGCGCACGTGGGCCAAGGTGCAAGAGATCGACCCGGTGGCGTCGCACGGCTCGTGGATGGAGAACTTCCCTTGGACGCGACTGCCCGGCGTCGAGATGCCCGCCACGCAAAAACCGATGGCTGATCTGACGCATCTGCGTCTGCTGCCGCCGGCCGCGCTGCGCGAGTATTTGGTGGACGGCAACTACGGCGGCCTGTATCAGCGCCCCGACGCCGACATGTTGGCGATCTGGCAGGAGGCGGTCGAAGAGACGCGTGGCCTGCTGGTGGGATCGTGGGGCGGCGCGTAAGTGCGAGGTAAAGGTCAAGGCTAAGGTTAAGACTGAGGTTGAGTCGAGACGGCGCTCAACCTTAGCCTCAACCTCAACCTTAACCTCGCCCCCAGCAGTGGAGGAATCATGCGGTTGTTGATCTGGGGCGCCGGCGCCATCGGCGGCACGATGGCCGCGTATCTGGCGCAAGCGCGGCATGAGGTGACGCTGGTTGACCGCGTTGTGGAGCACATCGAGGCGATCAACCGCGGCGGGCTGCACATCACCGGCCCGATCGCTGAGTTCACTGCTACGGCGCCGGCGTTCACGCCTGATGCGATCCGGGGCCAGTGGGATACGATTATTCTGGCGACGAAGGCTCAACACACTGAGGAAGCGACGCGTGCTCTCGCCGCGCACCTGACGGCCGACGGGTTCGTCCTTTCGGCGCAGAATGGGCTGAACGAACTGCTGATCTCGCAGATCGTGGGCCGTGAGCGCACGGTCGGCGCGTTCGTCAACTTCGGCGCCGACTATATCGAGCCGGGCGTCATCCACTACGGCGGCCGCGGCGCGGTGGTGCTGGGCGAGCTCGACGGCCGGATCACGCCGCGTGTTATGACGTTGCGCCAGGCGCTGCTCGATTTCGACGACCGGGCGGTCGTCACATCGAACATCTGGGGCTATCTGTGGGGCAAAGAGGCGTACGGCGCCCTGCTCTTCGCCACGGCGCTGACGGATGAGTCGATCGCCGATTGTCTGGCGCTGCCGGCCTACCGCCATCTTTTCATCGCACTCGCCCGTGAGGTGTTGGCCGTGGCCATGGCGCAGGGCGTCACGCCGGAAGGCTTCAACGGTTTCGATCCGGCAGCCTATCTGCCCGGTGCCGATCCGGCCGCGGCGATGCGCTCGCTGGACGAATTGGTGGCGTTCAACCGCCGCTCCGCCAAGACCCACAGCGGCATCTGGCGTGATTTGGCCGTGCGCCGGCGTCGCACCGAGGTGGACGCGCAGATCGGCATCGTGGCGGAGTTGGGTGCGCAGGTCGGCGTCCCGACGCCACTCATCACCCGATTGGTCGCGCTGATCCATGATATCGAGGACGGCACGCGGCCCCAGTCGCTGGCGACGCTCGACCTGTTGTCTGAGTCAGGATTGCCTATCGTGAGCGAAACAACCGCAATTACCGTTATCCGCCGCGCCGATATTCCATTCCGACCGGTCCAGGGCGATGGCGCAGCCGGCCTGGGCCTGGCCCGGCTCCACCGTCCCGCGGACAACGCTTTCACCTTCCAGATGGCCCGTATCGAGCCGGGCGGCGTCTCTCGCCGCCATGCGCACCCCTGGGAGCAGGTCAACCTGGTGATCAGCGGCTCGGGCATCGTCGACATCGGCGATGCGCAGGTCACGATCGAACCGGGCGACTGCGTGATCTTCCCCGGCAATGTCGGCCACGCCATCAGTTGCGCCGGTGCGGAGCCGCTGGTGCTGGTGGCAACGTTGGGCCCCGGCGCCGCGTAATACGACAAAGGAACTTACCCTGTGAATATCACATTTCCAGACAGAACTGTCATCGTGACCGGCGCGGCGCACGGCTTCGGCCGGGCGATTGCGCTGGCGTTTGCGACACGCGGCGCGCGCGTGTGGGCCTGTGACGTGGTGGCCGGCGAACTCGCCGAGACCCAGAAACTCTGCACGGACGCCGGCGGCTGGTGCCAGGGCCGTGTCGTGGACGTGAGCGACCGGGATGCGGTCTTCGCGTTCGTCGCCGAAGCGGAGCGAGCGGCCGTCAACGGCGCCATCGATATCCTCGTGAACGATGCGGGCGGCGTGCTGGGGCAGGTGGGCCAGCCGTTGGAGCAGGTGACGCCGGAGCAGTGGCAGGCCATCTTCGACGTGAACGTGACCGGCGCATTCTGGTTCTCGCAGGCGGTCGCTCCGGGCATGAAGGCCGCCCGCGCCGGCCGCATCATCAACATCTCCAGCGGCGCAGGCCTGGGGGTGAGTCTGACGGGCATCCAGGCCTACGCGTCGGCTAAGGCCGCGCAGATCGGC
>JALOOE010000522.1 GCA_025454565.1 Anaerolineae bacterium | reverse complement strand
TCACACCGAGGCCTCCGATGCCGGCGTCGCCGAGAAACTGACCGACATGATGAAATCGCCCGTGCTCCTTGTGCCTTCGCTGGCCAAGGCGCCCGCTGATGCGCTGGCACAGGTCTATGTTTTCACCAATGGGGTGGCCGGTAAGGGGCCGTTCGGCTTCCAGTCGGACGTATTCCCCAATCCGCCCGGCACAGCGGGCTACAGCCCGCTCCGCAACATCAACGCGGTGACCTGGGCCGATCCGGCCAAGGCGCGCGAACTCAAATCGGCGGCCGAGGTGATGGCTGCGAAGGACGCCGGCGAAATCAAGATCGAGCAGCCGGGGGTCGTGGTCAACATGCCGTTCGTCGTCTGGGATGGAGGGAAACGCTAAGCCATGGATCCAGTCCTCCTCGCTTTCATCACGGGATTGACCACCGGTGGCCTGAGCTGCCTTGCCGTCCAGGGCGGGCTGCTCGCCAGTTCGATCGCCAATGAGGTCGAGCAGTCGGTGCAAAATCACTCAACGCGGATACGCGCCGGCCGGCCGATCCTGCTCTTCCTGACCGCCAAGTTGGTCGCCTACACCCTGCTGGGGTTCGTGCTGGGGTGGGTGGGGGCGGTGTTCCAGCTCACGCCGACGATGCGCGCGATCCTGCTGGTCGCCATCGGTGTCTTCATGGTTGGCAACGCGCTACGCATGCTGAACATCCATCCGATCTTCCGCTATTTTGCCCTGGAGCCGCCGTCGTTTGTCACGCGCTACATCCGCCGCAAATCGAAGAAGGATCAATCGAGCGCCCTGACACCGCTTTTCCTCGGCGCGCTGACGGTGTTCATCCCGTGCGGCGTGACGCAGGCGATGATGGCCGTGGCGATGGCGACCGGGAGCCCCGTCGCCGGCGCGACGATAATGTTCGCCTTCACGCTGGGCACCAGCCCGGTCTTCTTCACCGTGGCCTATCTGGCCACCACGCTCGGCGCCCGGCTGGAGAAGAACTTCATGCGGATCGTGGCGGTCATCGTGCTGGTGCTGGGACTGGTCTCTATCGACAGCGGTCTCACGCTGGCGGGCTGGCCCTATTCCGTCTCCAATTTGCGGATGGCCGCGGCGGCAGACTCAAATCCGGCTCCGCTCGAGACGGCGGCTCAGCCAACGGCTATCCTGCCGCCGGCGTCTGCCGCGCCACTGACGAACCCGGCACAGAACCCAAAGCCGGCGCAGGTCACAGGATCAGCCGATCTGGCAAACATGGTCGGCCCTGCCGTATCCGCCAGCAGCACTGTCACCATAACCGTGACCAATGACGGTTATGTTCCCGCAACGACACGCGCCAAGCCTGATCAGCCGGTCCGACTGGCGTTGGTGACCAAGAACACCTATAGCTGTGCGCGGGCATTCGTGATCCGCTCGCTGAAGATCGAGAAGATGCTGCCTGAGACGGGCACAGTGATGATCGACCTCCCCCCGCAGCGGCCGGGCAGCAAGCTCTTCTACAGTTGCTCGATGGGTATGTACAGCGGCGTGATCGTCTTCGACGGCTGAGGAATGCAACATGGTGAAGCAGGTCTTTCGCGTGACGGACATGCACTGCACGAACTGCGTGATGCGCCTGGAGGGGCTGGAGGATGACTTGCCCGGCGTCAAGCGCGTCCGGGCAAGTTACAAGAAGCAGCAGATGGAAGTGGAGTACGATGAAGCGACGATCAGCGCTGCGCAGATCGTCGTGGCGATCCAGCGGTTGGGCTACACCGTAGCCGACTAGATCGACAGATGGTACACAGAGAAACACAGATGAACACGGGTAATGCATCCGTGAAATCTGTGTTCATCTGTGGCCAATGACTAATACGCCCGTGCGAAGATTGCCACGCGACTTGTGCGCTTGCCGGTGTAGAAGCAGACGCCGTCGCCTTCCGGCGTGTCGAACGGATAGCAGCGGATGGTCGCCTTCGTCTCATCCTTGATGGCATCCTCGTCCTCGTTGCTGCCGGCCCAATGCACCCGGATGAAGCCGCCCACCCCGTCCAAGACCTGTTTGAACTCGTCGTAGTCCTTCACTGTACGCGTGTTCGCTTCGCGAAACTCGGTAGCGCGTTGGAGCATCGCCGCCTGGATCGTCACAAGCATGTCTGAGGCGGCCTGGGCCACGCCCGCGACGGGCACGCCGAACGTCTTGCCCTCCTTGCCGGGCACATCGCGGCGCGCGAACACCACCGCATTCTGCTCCACATCGCGCGGGCCGATCTCGATGCGCAACGGCACCCCGCGCATCTCCCAATCGTTGAACTTGAAGCCCGCGCTGACTTCCTCGCGGTCGTCCAGCTTGACGCGGATGCCCGCGGCCTTCAGGGTTGCCGTCACCTGGACAGCGAGCGCCAGCACAGCGTCCTTCTCGGCGTCTTTCCGCCAGATCGGCACGATGACGACCTGCGTGGGCGCGAGGCGCGGCGGCAAGACCAGGCCCTGATCATCGCCGTGGGCCATGATCACCGCGCCGACCATGCGCGCGCTGAGCCCCCAGCTCGTCGTCCAGGCATAGTCCATCTCGTTCTTCTGATTCAGGAACTTGATGTCGAACGCCCTGGCGAAGTTTTGGCCCAGGAAGTGGCTGGTGCCCGATTGGAGCGCCCAGCCGTTGCCCATCATCGCTTCGATGGTGGTGCTGTAGATCGCGCCGGCGAACTTCTCCCGCTCGCTCTTCACCCCCTGGATCACCGGGATCGCGGCTTCGTTGATCGCGAAATCGGCGTAGACGCCCACCATGCGGCGGGTTTCCTCTTCAGCCTCCTGCTGAGTGGCGTGGGCGGTGTGTCCCTCTTGCCAGAGAAACTCGGTGGTGCGCAGGAAGAGCCGCGTGCGCATCTCCCAGCGCACGACGTTGGCCCACTGGTTGATCAGCAGCGGCAGGTCGCGATAGGAGCGGACCCACTGGCTGTACATGTGCCCGATGATGGTTTCCGAGGTCGGGCGAACGACCAGCGGCTCGTCCAGCTTCTCGCCTCCGCCGTGCGTCACGATCGCCAGTTGGGGCGAGAAGCCCTCGACGTGCTCGGCTTCCTTCTGCAGGAAGCTGAGCGGGATGAACAACGGGAAGTAGGCGTTGACGTGACCGGTCTCCTTGAAGCGCCGATCGAGCGCCGCCTGGATATTCTCCCATAGGGCGTAGCCGTAGGGCCGGATGACCATGCAGCCTTTGACCGGGGAGTAGTCGGCCAGCTCGGTTTTCTGAACGACATCGGTATACCAGCGCGAGTAATCCTCGCTGCGCGGGGTGACGCCTTTTTCTGCCATGATTGCGGATCTCCTATGAATGTAACCTCGTTGTGCGAGGTGTGTGCGTTGATGGGATGCGTGAAACGTGAAACGTGATGCGTGAGATGTGTTATGTCTTGACGTATGACGTATGACGCTTGACGTTTCACGCGCTGAGCCATGCCGTGAATCATGCGAGATGTGTCGCCCTCCTGCCCCACCCAGCTATCCCAGGGGCGGAGGGCCGGGAGGTGTTGGGGGCGCAATAAGGGCTGGGAGAACATCCGTGGGTGAGTGGACGATGCGCACCAGCGCGGCAATCGAGCCGCCGAGGTCGCTGTGCGCGCGAAATGCCTCGACAATGGCCTGCCAGTCGGCTCCAAGCAGCACGAGCGGTTTCCCCGTCTGCGAGCGCGTTTGCAACAGGCTCCACGCCAGGGTGACCTCGGATAGGGTGCCGATGCCGCCGCGCACGGCCACGAAACCGTCGGAGCGGTCGAGCATGATCGCCAGCCGGTCGAGCATCGTCGGCGCCTTGATCTCCTCGGTCAGCCATGCGTTGGGGGGCAGCGGATCGAAGATGGCGCAGGTGACGCCGATGACGCGGCCGCCGGCTTCGGCCGCGCCGCGGCTCACGGCGCCCATGCTGCCGAAATAGCCGCCG
>JALOOE010000521.1 GCA_025454565.1 Anaerolineae bacterium | reverse complement strand
GGCATGTCGGGCGGCATCGCCTACGTCCTCGATGAGGCGGGCGACTTTGGCCGGCGCTGCAACCAGGACATGGTGTTCCTGGAGCAGATGACCGAGGCCGAGGCAGAGCAGGTGCAGGCGATGATCCAGAAGCACGCCTACTACACCAACAGCGATCATGCGCGCCGCATCCTCGCTCACTGGAATGATCTCGCGCCCAGATTTGTTAAGGTGATGCCGAAGGACTACAAACGCATGCTCGAGGCGCTGACCTGGATCGAGCAGGCCGGGTTGAGCGGCGAGCGTGCCGAGATGGCGGCCTTCGAAGCGAATAAGAGCGATGCCTCGCGGGTGAGTGGGAACTAGAAGGCATCGGCAGAAATGCCCCGGCGGTTTCGTGGGACAATCCGCTGGATTGTCCCGGCGCAATCCAGCGGATTGCGCTACTAAGGCCGGGCATGGTCGGAGACTGGCCCGAGCGGGTGGGTGTTGAGGGCGCGAGCCGTGTCTTTGTGGTGAAAGGAAAATCGCATGGGTAAGCCGACTGGCTTCATAGAGTTTTCTCGTGAGCTCCCTCCCGACCGCTTCGAAGAAGAGCGGACACTGGATTATCTGGAGTTCCATCTGACGCTCTCCGAGGAGAAGCTGCAAAATCAGGCGGCGCGCTGCATGGGCTGCGGCCTGCCGTTCTGTCACACCGGCGCGCTGATCGGCGGCATGGCGTCGGGTTGTCCACTGAACAACCTGATCCCCGAGTGGAACCATCTGGTCTACAACGGGTTGTGGGAAGAGGCGCTACACCGTCTCCTTAAGACCAACAACTTCCCGGAGTTCACTGCGCGTGTTTGCCCGGCTCCGTGCGAAGGATCATGCACGTTGGCGATGCGCGAAGAACCGGTGACCATCAAGCAAATCGAGTATGCCATCATCGAGCGCGGTTTCGAAGAAGGGTGGATCCAACCCAATCCCCCCGAGTTGCGCACCGGCAAGCGGGTCGCCGTGGTGGGTTCCGGCCCGTCGGGCCTTGCGGCTGCGGATGAGCTCAACAAGGCCGGGCATTGGGTGACGGTGTTCGAGCGCGCCGATCGCGTCGGCGGACTGCTCGTATACGGCATTCCCAACATGAAGCTCGACAAACGCATCGTGGAGCGGCGGGCTGAGCTCATGACGGCTGAAGGTGTGACCTTCGTCACCCGCACCGAGGTCGGCAAAGACTTAGCCGCCAGCCAACTCCTGACCGATTTCGATGCGGTCGTCCTGTGCGGCGGGGCGACGCGGCCGCGCGACATCCGCGTTGAGGGTCGCGAGTTGTCGGGCATCCACTTCGCCGTGGATTTCCTGTCGTCGGATACCCGCAGCATGTTGGATGACGATATTCGCGATGCCGGCTGGGTCTCTGCTCGACATAAGGACGTGATTGTGATCGGTGGCGGCGATACGGGCACTGATTGCGTCGCCACATCGCTGCGCCACGGCTGCAACAGCGTGGTCCAGTTCGAGATCCTGCCGGAGCTGCCGCCGCGACGACTGCCCACAAACCCCTGGCCGGAGTGGCCGCGCATCCTCAAGCTCGACTATGGGCAGGAAGAGGCTCGCTCGACGTTCGGCAAGGATCCTCGCGTCTATTGCGTGCAGACCAAGCGTTTCGTCGGCGACAGCCGTGGTCGCGTGCAAGAGGTGCACACGATGCGCGTCGAGGTTACGAAGGATGAGCGCGGCGGGCTGAAGTTCACCGAGATACCGGGCAGCGAGCAACGGTGGCCCGCACAACTCGTGCTGCTGGCGATGGGCTTCGTCGGTCCTGAGGAGATGATCCTGGGACAGCTCGGCGTGGCGCGTGACGCACGGTCGAACGTGCAGGCCGAATACGGCAAGTTCGCGACCAGCGTGCCCGGCGTCTTCTCCGCCGGCGACATGCGTCGCGGGCAAAGCCTGGTGGTGTGGGCGATCCGTGAGGGCCGCGACGCGGCGAGCGCGGTGGATCGCTACCTGATGGGCGCGGCGGCGTCGCTGTGATGCAAAGCGATCTGGAATCGATCATCAACGAGTATTTGGGACGTCGATCGGGCGATCAGGCGCCGCGGTGCGAAGTCAGCTCGGCTGATCCCTGGCATTTCGATGTGGGGTTTTCGCTTGCCGATGGTGCGGTGTACCGTATTCGCAACCCGCGGCCGGGTGATGAGGCTGCGCTTCATGAATTCGCCGATCAACTCGGCCCACAGTCGAAATGGCTCTTTTGTCCGTTTCCCTGGGGTGACAGCCAGGAGGAACTCACGGCCTCCTTTGGTCGGGCCATCCAGCGGACGGTCAGTCGGGCCAGAGCTGCCTATCTGCTGTTGCATGGAGTACGGTCGATAGGGTACTTCTATCTAACGGGTCTCGGAGAGATATCAGATGTACGGCGGCCGGATCCGTGGGTACCTGAGTTGGGCATCGGCATCGCCGACGCCTATCACGGCCGCGGTCTGGGCGGGCTGGCGGTGCGCCTGCTGCAAGTGGTCGGCCGGGATCTGGGGGTCGATGCCATCGAGCTGACGACGCATCCCCAGAACGTCGCCGGCTATCACACCTATCTCGGCGCAGGCTTCGAGCAGGTTGGCATGCTGCGCATTGATGCGCCAGCCAGCCCGGATGCGACCGCCGCGGCGGATGCGCGCCGCGATGAACGCCAGATGGTCTACGTCATCAACACAGCCAAACGCATGGCCGTCCTGGAGCATCTGGCGCAGCAACGTGCCGAGGCGCTGCGCTGATTGCTGTGCAAATCGAAACGAGCCGTCTGGCGGGAGGAACCACCAGACGGCTCGTTTCTGTGGTGCTTCGCCTATTCGTCTTGCGCTTCGGTCGTAGTCCAGGCTTGCTGATCTGCCAATGGCCCAACGGGGCCGACGCGTGCCCAGATCGCGGCCGCCAAGGCCTGCGGGTCGGCGCCGATCCCGTAGCGCGCGAAGTATTGGCATAAGCGCGTCACGTCGCGTTCGAACAACGGAAATGCGCTGGGATGGACGGCTGGATCGACGGTCTGCGGGAAGTCGATGATCCGGTAGTCGCCGCCCCAGTAGAGTACGTTGAACGCCGATAGGTCGGCGTGCACCCGACCGCTGGCGAGCATCCGCTCCACATCCGCCATCAGGCGCTCGAAGAGCCCGACCGCCTCGCTCCGTGCCAGCCTCACGCTTTGCAGCGTTGGCGCAGGCCGCATCGGTTCCCCTGCGTACTCCATCAAGATCGTGTTATTGGCGAACGCCACGGGCTTCGGAACGCGCACCCCAGCCGTATGAAGCAGGTGCAGCGTAGCATACTCGTGGGCCAGCCACGAGACGTGCTGCATCTCCTTACCCTTACGCGTCCCCATTTGGATCGCATGCAGCGCGCGGCGATCGCGCACCGGCTCGCCCCGCGGCCCCATGATCTCGCGACCCTGCCGGTAGAGGGCATCGTTGCGCAGGTTGCGGAACTGTCGCGGCCGGTAGACCTTCGCTGCGATAAGATCCAGCGTGGCATTCGGCCCGCCACTGCAGCAGTAGACGTTCGCCTCCTTACCGCCTTTCACCTTGCGCAGCACGTCGGCGATCTCGCCTTTGTCGTAGAATGGCCCCAGGTAGTTCAGGATCCAGATGCGCTCGTATCGCGACGAGCTG
>JALOOE010000520.1 GCA_025454565.1 Anaerolineae bacterium | reverse complement strand
ACCCTGAGGCACGCGGTCGAGCTCGGCCCTGAGCACCTTTCGCTCTACAGCCTGATCGTCGAGCACGGCACCCCGCTCGCCGACCAGGTGCGCCGCGGCTTGATCTCGGAGCCGGACGACGACCTCGCGGCCGACATGTACTCGGTCGCAAGCGAAGCTCTGGCCGCGGCCGGGTATGCGCAGTACGAGATCTCGAACTGGACCAAAGACCAAAGACCAAAGACCAAAGAAGGGGCGGCATCATTCGTCGTTCGTCGTTCGTCCTTCGTCTGCCAGCACAATCTCGTCTACTGGCGGCGCGAGCCATACCTCGGTTTCGGCGCGGGGGCACACAGCTTCGAGCCCGAGCGGCGTTGGTGGCACGTGCGGCCGGTCCCGGAGTACATCCGTCGCGTCGAGTCGGGCGGCTCGCCGGAGGCCGGCAGCGAGACCATCGACCGGCGCACCGCGATGGGCGAGGCGCTGATGCTCGGCCTGCGGCTGACGGAGGAGGGGATGCCGGACGCTCGCTTCGCGGCGCAGTTCGGCGAAACGCTCGAAAGCGTGTTCGGCCACGAGATCGCCCACCTGACGAAGCGCGGGCTGCTGGAGCGGCTGCCCGACCGCGTGGGGTTGACCGCAGAGGGGCGCCTGCTCGGGAATCAGGTATTTGCGGAGTTTTTGCCCGATGCGTAAGCTCAACTTTGGACATTAACAGATACGCACGAGCGCCAACGCATCGTGAAAAGTAGCGCGGGGCTTCGGATGTCAGGCGATTTGCAGCATTTCGATGTCGCCCAGGTGCTCCGCCGAACGGCCTTGCCGTTTGTGGAAACTTGACACAAGTCGCGTTTCGCGATAAAAGATACGTTAGGATATCGGTGACGCGTCGAGCCTCAGCTATGCTCTCGATAACCCAGGGCGTAGGCGGTTTGGATGCACACAACCGTATCGGTTTTGGCGGAACCCACCCCTCCATCGCCAGCCGCAGGATAACACGAGCCGCCAAGGGGATCCGAACATAGCAGTTTCCAGGCGAAGTCTTGCTGTCCACCACAGCCCTGGAAAATCGCACGCTGGTGATCCCAGAGGAGAGATGCCTATCGAGTGACAACCGATTCAGCTTTCTTGGCCCCATCGAACGTCTATTTTGGCTAACCAATGGAGGAACCCCATCTATGAAACGCTTGCCCAAGAACCTCGTCGTTGCTGTCGGGGTCGCGGTCTTGCTGATCGGCGTGCTGTTTGTGGCCGCGTATGCGATGCCAGCACCCGCGCCCCTGGAAGTCGATGTGCCGCAACAGGGCGCAGTCACCACGACTGTCGCGGCCAAGACGATGGATATGACCGCCACTGAAAAGTCGCCGGTCGTGCCTTTCCTCACCGAATGGCAGAAGAGCGGCCATTCGGACATCACCGCCGAAGCATTCAAGCATTGGCCCACCGCCACCGAAAAGGAAGTCCCCGTCGCCTGCGCCAAGTGCCACAGCTCCGAGGGCTATCGTGATTTCCTCGGCGTCGATGGCAGCAAGGCCGGTGTGGTCGATAAGGCCGTACCGCTCGGCAGCCTGATCGACTGCGTGGCCTGCCATAATGCTGGCACGGTCAACAAGACCAGCGTCACCTTCCCCTCAGGCATTACGCTTAAGAATCTCGGTTCCGAAGCGCGCTGCATGGAATGCCATCAGGGCCGCGAGTCCACGGTCAGCGTGAACAACGTCATCTCCGATACCTTCAAGCTGAAGGATGCGGACGAAGACACCGTGGTGAAGCCGCTGATCACCACCGACGCTTCTGGCAAGACCGTCACCACGACTTTCGGATTCCGCAACGTCCACTATTATCCGGCCGCGGCCACGCAGTATGGTACCCAGGCCAAGGGCGGATACGAGTACAAGGGCCAACTGTACGATGGCAAGTTCCAGCATCCCGAACCGTACGATACCTGCGTCGGCTGCCACAACTCGCACTCGCTGGAACTGGAAATCAAGGAATGCGCCACCTGCCATACCGGGGTCACCAAGCCTGAAGATTTCGCCAAGATCCGCATGGCCGGCTCGCTGATGGACTACGATGGCGATGGTAATGCGAAGGAAGGGATTGGCGAAGAGCTGACGGGCCTGCAGGAGAAGCTGTTCGCCGCGATCCAGGCGTATGCCAAAGAAGTCAGCAAGGCTGACATCGGCTATGACCTGTCCACTTATCCCTACTTCTTCGCCGACAAGAACGCCGACGGCAAGCTCAGCACGGGTGAAGGGCCTTACGCTGCCTGGACCCCGCGCCTGCTGAAGGCGGCCTACAACTACCAGATTGCGGCCAAGGATCCCGGGAAGCTGGCCCACAACGCCAAGTACGTCATCCAGTTGATGTACGATTCGATCAAGGATCTGAACACCAAGCTGGCCAAGCCGGTGGACATCGCAAAAGCAGAACGCAACGATGCCGGCCACTTCGATGGCACCGCTATGGCGTTCCGCGATTGGGATGCGGAAGGCGCCGTGCCGGCTAACTGCGCGAAGTGCCACAGCGCCGATGGCCTGCCGGAGTTCCTGGAGAGCAACGGCACCGTCGCTGTAACCAGTTCTGGCTCGGTCGTGACGACCGGCGTCAGCGAACAGCATCCCGCCAACGGTTTCGCCTGCACCACCTGCCACAACGACCTGACGAAGTACACGTTGCACCCGGTGGTCAATGTGCCGTTCCCCAGCGGCAAGAGCCTCACCTTCAGCAAGGAGAAGGATGAGAAGGGCGCGCTCAAGCCGGTGGCTGCCAACCTGTGTCTGGAATGCCATCAGGGCCGCCAGTCCAAGTCTACCATCGACCTCCGCGTCAAGGGTGTTGAGGACGACAAGATCGACACCAAGATCACGTTCGCCAACCCACACTACTTCGCGGCGGGGGCCACCCTCTTCGGCGATGCGGCGCAAGTCGGCTATCAGTACGATGGCAAGAAGTACGTCGGCCAGAATGCGCATGCGCCCGGCTTCGCCACCTGCACCGAGTGCCACAGCACGCACGAGTTGGGCGTCAAGATGGACAAGTGCGTGACCTGTCATGCGGGCGTCAAGACGCCCCAGGACATCCGCATCAGCGCCAAGGATTACGACGGCGACAAGGATGTGAAGGAAGGCATCGCGGCCGAGATCACGGCATTGGAGTCGAA
>JALOOE010000025.1 GCA_025454565.1 Anaerolineae bacterium | reverse complement strand
CGTGATCGCGCCGTTGGCGTTGATCGTTGGCTTGAGCGGCGCATTGTGACCGAAAGGCGCGGCCCTGGCGCGCAGCGCCCAGACGCCTGTCTCGCTCGAAGCGATGGCGACCGGCGCCGCGCTGGACGTCTCCAGGGTCAGTTGCGTGCGCTGCGCAGTTGCGTCGACGGTCACGGTCGCGATGCGCCGGGCGGCAGCCTCGAAGCCACCGCCGGATTTCGGCGCGACGATCAGGAGCATGTCGCCCGTTTGCAGCGCGAGCGCCGCGCCGCTGAGCCAGAGCGTGGTCATCGTCGCCGACAGGGTCTGCGGCGCGGCCTGCTGCGGCAGGATCTTGTTCCAGACCGGCCGCGCCTCGATCTGCTCGACCGTCTCGAAAGTCTGCGGCTTCTCGTCCTGGCCCGGCAGGCTCTGCACCTTCGTGCCCACCGCGATGATCGCCGATGTGGGCGCAGTGGGCGCGGTCTCCATCTCGAAGGCCAGATAGGTGCTCGCTGCCACGCCGGGCTTGAGCTCATAGCCGATGGCCCGCGCTAACTCCAGCACCGACATCCGCTCGGTGGCGGTGCGCAGATAGCCCTCGTTGGCGATCCGCTCCTGATAGAAGGTCAGCACGTCGAGCAGGACCGCGGTCGCGTCCAGCAGCGCGATAGCAGGATCATCATCGGCGCGCGTGGTGAGAGCGGGGATGCCGCCCGGCCCCGCCAGGCCCGCCAACATGGTCGTCTTGAAGCTGCCGTGCGTGCCGGCGCGATACGCCAGCGCCGAGAGGCCGGGCGCGTTCGCCAGGTTTTGCGGCGTCAGTTTGGTGATACCTTCGCAGCAGCCGCAGTCGTTCAATGTTTGATCTTCAGCCATGACGATATCCCTTACTGAGCAAGTCGTATAGCCTGTACCCCGCTCACAGTCCCCCATCCATGGTGAACTCAATCTTGCCGTTTTCCGGGAAGTTCGGGTCATTGTCCAGCCGGATGACCTCGAACGGACCGGTCGTCAGCACCTCGGCGGCCAGTTCGCCATGCGGCGTCTTGCCCCACCGCTGGAACTTCATTACCTCGACCGATTCCACGCCGTCCACCGCCAGGGCCGCCTGGTAGACGCGGCTCAGATAGAGCGACTGGCCGAACGTGAAGTTGTCCGGGTGGAAGAAGCCCCGCCGGCCATCCGGCAGGGTCCGGCTGGAGAAAACGCGCAGCAACGCCTGCTTGACATCGCTGCGGAAATGATCGGGCTTAACGCAGATCAGCAGCGCCAACTCCAGCGGCACAGGGATCGGCCCGTTGATCTCCAGATCCACGCCCGCCATCCGATAGCGGTCGAGATAGCCGCGCAGGTCGGTCTCGAAGCGGTCGTCCACCGCCAGGCCGCCCGCGCGATCTGCGGTGACGAAGGCGGTGTACCAACTGCCGGTCCAACGCATCGTGGCGGCCGCGCGTTGGATATCCGCCCGGCGCTGCGTGACCTCCACGTAATCGGCGGGGGTAACGGCGCGCGCTTGCACGCGGAACGCCTGCGGCGCGAATTGACGCACCTGCGCCATAGCTTCCGGATCGACGCCGCCGACGGCCGGCAGCGGATTCCACACGCGCAGGATGTCCGCATTATCGCTGACCACGCGCGCAATCGCGCCCGCACCGACGTTGCCGGCGACCCCGTTGCCCACGCGATACCTCGCCTTGAAACGCGTGCCGGGCTCCGGCCGCTGGCCCAGGACGTTGTCGCCGAATCGCAGCGTAGGGACGCCATCGGCCTCGACCTCGACCACGAACTCCGTGGCGAACCGGTCGCTGCCGAGCAGATCGCGCTGCGGCGCCCATTCCACGCCGCCATCCAGCAAGCGGATCCACGGCTGCACGTCACGCAGCTCCCAGCGCAACGCCGCGCTGGCCGGCGCCGTCGCATCGAAGATGACCGGGACATCCGGGTTCCGGAGGTCGCGCACCTGCCCCTGCTGGGTCAGAGGACTTTGCTGCAGCCTGGGACGATAGGCGCCGCTATCGGGCGCCGGCTCGAGCTCTTCCAGCGGCGACACACGCAGCCCGTGATCGACCAACGCCACGTTGCCGCGCGCCACGCTGACATCGGTGATGCGCTCATCCTGGTCGGTGATGGCCGACAGACAGAGCGGGAACGGCAGCGCGTCCTCCGCGGCCCAGGCGATCTCGATCAGCTTCACGGCCGTGACGGGCAGCGTATCTTCGACCGTCGCGTCCACCTCGGTCAGCCGGACCGCGTGCCGGTGCGCGGGATCGGCATCCGAAGAGAGGCCGGTGGTGGGGCTTTTCACCTCTTCGAAGATCAGGACATCGCCGACCGCCAGGACCAAGCCGGGCGTTATGACGAGCGTGGCCTGCGTGGCGCCTGCGGGCAGGCAGCAATCGGAATCGCCCCAGGTGTAGAACTTGATCTCGCTCCGCGCCGCCTGCAGCGTGATCGGATGCAACGTCTCGAAGGCTTCCGGCTTTTCCTCAGCCAACACACGCGCGAGGTCGGCCGGCGCAACACGCGGCGTCTCGACCTCACCACGGGTGAGCAGTGGGTGCCCCCCCGGCAGCGTCAGATCGGACGCGCCGGCATAATCGAAACAGACCCAGGCGCGCGCGTTGCACCCGTCATGCATGAAGTAGTCCAGCAACCGGGCGTGCCGCCGCACCGAGATGCGCTGCCGCGCCGTGCCGAGGTAGGCCTCGGTGGCCGCCGCATCCTGGAAATAGCTGAGATGGTCGCCCACATAGGCCAGCAGTTCGACCAGTGCGACCTCGATATCGGCAGGATTGCGCTCTTGCCAGGATGGCATGATCACGTTTATGCGGTCGAGCAGCAGCCGGCGGAAGCTGGCGTAATCTTTGGCCAGGTAGTTGATCTCCGGCTCCGGCAGAGGCTCAGGTGGGCAGACCGTCTCCGGCGCACAGTCGAAATCGCTGGGGCAATCCACTTTGAACGAGAAGATGACGTCCGACAGTTGCCGATCGAAGCCGGCAGGCGCGCGCAAGTTGGTGGGCGAAGCGATCAGGCGCAACGTATACGCGGAGAAATCGCCGGGCTGGTTGACGGTCACGGTGATCACTTTGCCGCCGGCCGTCACCTTCGCCACGCGCAGTTCGCCGTCGATGACCACGCGCTCGCCGCCGGGACTGGCCTCGGCCAGCGTCGCACCCTGCACGCGCACCCCGCCGGTGATGACCACGGTCCCGGCATAGGGCAACACGAGATCGTTGACGCAGTAGATGCGCAGCGTCTTCTGGTCGCCCGACACTTCGAGATAATCGATTCCGTTGAACCCGGCCTTGCCGAGAATATCTTTGGCTCGTTGTTGGTTTTTACAGCGGTACTGGGTTGCCATCAAACCGCCTCTTGCGTGATACGTGATGCGTCAAACGTGAAACGTGAAACGTGATTTGCTGACTTCCTGATTTGCCGATTTGCTATTTACACGGCCTTCTGAAACTGGGCGACCTGCCGCTGCTGAGTGCGGCGCACCACGTATTGCACCGCCACTTGTACCGCCGAATCCTGGCTTTCGACCTGCACCGCCTCGACCAGGATCAGGTCGCCCAGCCATTGTTGCAGTGCGCCCTGCACCGCCAACTGCGTCGTGGCGCCGAGGGTCGCGCTGTTCGGCTCGAACACCAGCTTCAGCACCCCGCTGCCGAACGTCGGGCGGTTGACCCGCTCGCCCGGCGATGTGAAGAGCACCTGCTCGATCAGATCCCGGATATGTTCATCGTGGGCCGCGCCGGCGGCGCGGCCACGGCCATCGAAGCGAAAAGGATAATCGACCTGCGTCATGCCTGCCCTCCCGATGTAGCTCACTGCCCCTTGACCCGCACCTGGGTCATCACGACGCTCAACGGGGTGCCATTCGGCGCGCAGATGGCCTGGCTATCCTGCAACAGCACGGGCAACCCGCCGGCTCGCACACGGATCGCCGCGGTCACCCAGGTCGCCGTCACGCAGGGGACCGGCGCGCCGGATACGTTGAACGGGCAGCCGGCCACGGTGTAGGGCGCAGCTTGCGTCACCACCGGCTGGCCGCTCACCTTCACGCGCGGGTTCGGCGCGGTCGGCTGCGCCTGGCCCGCGTGCGCACACAGCACCGTCGCGCCGGAATGCAACAGGAAGCCGGGCATCACGTCACCTCCAGCGCGCCGCTGTTGATGGTGATGCCGCCGATGCCGGGCGTGTCGTCCAGGGTGATGCTGTTGCCGCCCTCGGTGACGATCATCAGCTTCTTGTAGGGCGGCGCCAGCAGCACGGGTGGCATCTCGGCCGCCGAGCCCCACCAGCACCCCGACCAGATGGGATAGTCCGGGTCGCCGTGCTCGAACTCGATCCAGACGCCTGCGCCCACGGACGGCAGGGCGAAGAATCCCATGCCGCTGCCGCCGAACGGCGCGCACGGCATGGCCCAACCGCTCTCATCCTCCCCGAAGATATCGGGAACCCTGGCCTTGACACGCCCCATCATCAGCGGGTCCTGGATATCGGTCACGATGCCAGCCGCGCCGGTCGTTTCGTCGCCATTCATGGTCTCACCACCGGTAGAAGCGTGCCTGTGCCTTCACGGCTCAGGGTGAAATCCTGCGTGTACTTCCCCACTTCGATCTCATGCGTCACCCGGCGCACGTAATAGAGGCCGTCGTTCCGCAGACCTGCGCCGCGCACGCCTACCAGCCGCCGCGCTCGCAGCACGCTGCCATAACGCACTGTGTCAACCTGACCGGTGACGCTCACGGCATCCGGCGCCCTGGTCGTCGCGGCCAACGCCGTGGTGGCGGCCTGCCCCGGATTCTGGCTGGCGGTCTGCCGCATCAGCGTGGTGCGGCGGGCCGCGGCGGGCGACGCCGCCAGCGGCGGCGTGCGCAGCGAAGGCAGCGGCGGGATCGGGATGCTGGTCTTGGTGATCGGCTCGACGAAGCTGCCACTCGCGCCGATTGGGGCCAATGCGTCGTTCGTGAAGCTCAGCGAATTGACGTTGGTCGCCGTGCCCATATCGATGGACAGCGCCGGTTGCGGCACGCCCAGGCGATTCTCCGGCCCGAAGTAGGCCGTCGTGGCGCCCAGGGTCAGCGGCTCGATGTAGAACACATAGCCGTTGCGCCGCGCCATGCGCTGGATGAAGCGCAGATCGGTCTCGTGCTGGCGCGGCACGCGATACAACTCGATGGGCACGTCAGTCGTGGGCATGGCCTGCGGCACGATGCCGTGCCGGGCATAGCTCGCCAGGATCTCGTTCACAATCAGGAAATCGGGCCGGTTTTTGTACTCGGCGTTCTTCTCTTCCAGATCGAGCATCACGCTGAGATCGCGGCCCGACACCGTCAGCGTGGACATGCCGGGCTCATTGCTGGGCGCGATCTGGTGATGATAAATCACGCCATCGACGAGCGGCTCCAGGCTGGCGCCCAGCAGCACACCGATCACCACGCGTTTGTCCGGGTCCAGCGCACCGCTGGAGAGCAGGCTATAGTCGCCCAGCTTGTCTTTGCCCAGCGTGAATGTGATCTGGAAGCCGTCCTGCCCGTCGGCGTCATTGATCACTTTGATGTGCTTCAACGCGTTCATCGCGGCGGCAGGCGCGGGCAGCGGCACGGTCTTGCCGATGAGCAGAATCAGTCGGATGCCAAGAAGGCTCGTGAGCATGCTTAATCCTCATACAAAGCCGTAGGGGCGAAGCATTCCCACCACGGTTCTTGTTAACCACGTTCCTACATCCGAAGCGCCAGAGTGCGCGACCATAGATGCGCCCAGGAATGCTTCGCCCCTACTTCAGAAGCCCGGCAGCGCGATGCGCACGGCCCGGCCCAGTTTTTCCAGATCAGCCGGCTCCAGCACGCCGTTGGCGTCGCACACCTGCCAGAACTGGGTCGGATCGCCCAGGTAACGCGCGGTGATGTTGTCCAGGCGTTCGCCCTGGACGACCGTATGCTCCACCAACGTAGTTGCGCCTTCGCCGGACGGGATGAAGCGCCGCCGTTTGTAGACGATCAGGCGCGGCCGCCCGCTGTCATCGAGCACGGTCAATGTGGCATCTGCGATGCGCGCATAGCGACTGGTCGGTTCAAACATGCCTATCCTCCGGTGCTGAAGCTGCCGGATACCGCGCCGGCGATGTTGCCCACGCTGCCGATCGTCGCCATCACTTCCTTGGCGATCTGGTGAGCCATGAACAATGTGCCACCCACGCTCAGCAGGCCCAGGTCGTGATAGTTCAGCACACGGAGGCTCAGGCTGACTTTAGCGCGGATCGGGTTCAGGTTTGGATCGTAGGCCTCTTCGGTGATGCCCAGCTCCGTCAGGCGCACCGGCACGATGCGGTTGACGCCCCAAATGAAAAGGGTCAGCGGCGCCTCCGGCGGGATGACCTCGATGACGCCGATGTTGAGCAGCACCTCGTTCGCGATCACCAGCGCGGACTTCGGGTAGAGCAGCATCTCCAGGCTGGCCAGCGCGGGATAGACCCCCATGCTGCCGGCGATGCCGTCCCCGCGCTCCAACTGCTCGGTGGCGTCAATCTCCACGTCCAGCTTGATCGTCTCCTGCGGCGGGCCTTTCAGACGCAGCGCCTCACCGCGATCCGCATTGCCGCCCGTGGTCTGGGCGGCAATCGTGCGCGTCATCGTGTCCGGGTTGTACTGGAAGACGATGACGCTCGCCAGCGGGTTGAACGGATCCAGCCCGATAATCGCGCCCTTTTGCAGGCGGGGCGAGCCAGGAAAGCTGGTCATGGCTTACTTCCTTCGTTTGCACCCATCGTTCCCATCGCTGTCGGTCAGAATCCCAACTTCTCTCTCATGGACGACGATACGGCTTCGACGGCCGCATCGACGGCTTCCGAAACAGTGGCGCTGATCGCCCGACTCAGATCGGGTTCACACGCCGTTCCCACGCAGAACGGCACTGCGCCTTTGACGCCGGTCAGGGTCCGAATATGCGTAAAGGCGTCGTCGTTCAACGACTTCACGCACCCGCTGCTGACGGCATCCGCGGGGTTGCCGCCGTGCAGATAGAACCCATCGCGCACTTTGCGCTCTCCGGAAGGGGTCACCACCGCTTTACTGCCCTCGATTTTGATACGCTTGGCACCCCAACAGTCCCTGGGGGTGAAGCATTTTTGGGCCGGGTCTGCGGTCGTCGGGCACGGGACGTTGCAGTAGTGCGCCCCGGCGCAGGGGGTTGGGTCGGTGCTGGTGATTTCCTGGTAGCCCGAAGCGATGCCGTTCACCCCACACACCCCCGATTGCGATGTGGTCACGGTCGGCCGCGTGATACCGGGATGGATGATATAGCGACCATCGGGGATCGGCCCGGCGCTCGGCTCGTTCTCCCCGTGCCCCGGATGCCCCGACACCGCGTTGCCCAGGTAGATCACTCGGCCGGCCTTGATAACATAGACGGCGGCACTCTGGCCGCCCGTGTAGGCAACCAGATCATCTTTGTGCCGATGCAGCAGCATCGTGCCCGCCGAATGGCCCGCGGCTTGCCCGACATGCGCTTGCCGGTTGTGGGCGACGGCGTCCGCGGCTGCTTCCGCCTCGCGCTCGGCGGGGTGATCATCGGGCGCGACCCCAAACGGCTGGACGCCCGAGGTCCGGCCGCCTTGCTGCACCACATGCGCCAGTTCGTGCGCCAGCAGGCGTTGTCCTTGCGCGGTCTGCGGAGCGTAGCGACCTGTCTCGAACACGACATCGTTCCCCACCGTATACGCCAGTGCATTGACCGCTCGCGCCGACTCCGCCGCCTGCCCGCCGGCGTGCACGCGCACCCGGCTGAAATCGTGGCCGAAGCGCGGCTCCATGAGCGCGCGGGTGGCCGGATCGAGCGGTTGGCCGGACGAACGCAACACGTCGTGCACAATAGCCGGCACACCTGGCCGCTCGACCTGGCTTGCAGGCCGGCGTTGCAGCCGGCTGGCACGGCATTCGGCGCACTCGCCATCGATACCGGGCGCGCCGCCGCACGCGCATTTGCGCTGCAGAACCGCGCCGGGCACAGTCATTCCCGGCCTGGTCGAGGCAGCTTGCGGCCCGATCACTGAGTAGGCAACTGTTTTCATCATCTCGACTCAGGGTGTACGGACGGTCGTGTCGATCGTGGTCCAGCGCTTGGACTGTAGAGTCCGCCCGTTGCGCTGGATCTCGCCGCGGAACTCGATCAGCAGATCGACATCATCGCCCGTGTTCAATCCATTGACGGTGAGTGCAGGAAAATCCTCGCCCCGATAGGTGCACCCATTCGCCTGATCGGTCGTGCCCGCTTCATCCATGTAGCGGTTCTCGCCGCAGCGAGTCGTCGTATTATCTTGTGACGCCTGTTCCCGGTGGCCGTAGTTCACGCCGGCGCACTGCGTCATGCCATCCTCGCGGAGAGCCGTTGGCAGACTTCCGCCCGGGATATGGGGGAACGACGTGCTCAAGTCCTGGGAGACGCCGCCGCGCGATCCCGTGGCAACACCGGCGATGAACTGGCGATACTGGAACTCGGCGCAATTGCACCGGCTGGAGAACTGGGCATCGACGACATGATGGCCGCGGATCTGCGTCGTCCCGCCGGGACCGGCCGTCGCAGCGGATTGCACAGGATGCACGACCACGCGGAACATGGTGAGGCAGTTCTCGTCGGCGGTGTCCATCCCCTCCAGTGTCTGCTCCTCGACGATGAAGCGGAAGGTATCCGCCCCGACCTTGCCATCCTTCGTAAGTCCGTATTCCTCTTGCGTCGCCGCAATCGCCAGAATGTTGTCGCGCGTCCACTGGCCGGTCACCGGCCCGCCGAGGATGCTCTGGATCAGGCGCGTGTTGGCTTCATCGTAGCGCGTGCGGTTGAAACGCAGCGCGTCGCGGATCTGCGCCTCCGTCAAATCGGGTTGGGCTCCCGGCTCTGGCGTCGGCGCCGGCGTTGCCAGATCGCGCTGCACGAGCGCGCCGGGGCCGGGCGCGACGTTCGCCTGCTCGCCGGCCGCCACCCGGGCTCCGACCTGCTCGGCCGCCTGTTCGGATTCGCTCGCCGGCGAATCGAGCGCGAGGCCGGACGCCCCACCTTGCCGATCCCCTTGCTGGACGACATGTGCCAGCTCGTGCGCGATGAGCCGCCGTCCCGCCGAGGTGCCCGGCGCGTATTGTCCCGGCCCAAAGGTCACGTCGCGCCCGACGGTGTACGCCAATGCATTGACCGCTCGCGCCGACTCCGCCGCTTGCGGGTCGGAGTGGACACGCACAGCGCTGAAATCGTGGCCGAAACGCGGTTCCATGAACGCGCGCGTCGCCGGATCGAGCGGTTGGCCGGGCGAGCGCAATACGTCGTGCACGATGGCCGGCACACCGGCCGGTTCCCCTTGGCGGTCGGGCCGGCGCTGCAGCCGCTTCTGGCGGCACGCGGCGCACTCGCCGTCCACACCGGGCGGGCCGCCACAAGCGCACTTGCGCTGGAGCATCCCCCGTTGAAGGGGCAAAAACGAGGGTCTGGCTTCACCCGTTATCTGTGTGTGTACGCGCGATTCCATCAGCCCCAATCCTTCACGCTTGGCCGCATGCGTCGAATTCGTCGTAGGTGTCGGACTACGTCCAGCCATTTACCCGCCGCACCGTCGTATTTGCCGGATTATTGACGTAGGTATTCGCCAGGGTCGCCCCGATGGCAGGTTGATCGGCCGCCGTGGACCAGCGGAATCTCCGCGATCGCCCATGGACATGGTCGTCCCGCGTGGTTGTCACACCGCCGGCTGGATCAGGCGCAAAGTCGACGGAATCCTGCACACTCCAATAGATCAGCTCCAAATGGCGCCACTCATCGGTGACGCTGTTATGCGCCGAGATGAAGCTGATGAAGTTGTCCCCCTGGCGAAACTGGAAGATATTGTCGGCGCCGTCGGAAGCATCGCCTCCAGCCTGCCCTGATCCGTGAATCGATTGAGGGGTAGACGGTCCGTCGCTCGACGACAACGGGATATCGGCGGCCAGCGCGCCGCCCGCCGCGGCAGAGACATCTGCAAACTCTCCGGGCGCAGACCATACTATCGCGTCGTTGAGATGGTCTCGCAGGGGTGTCGTGGGCACACGGAGTTTCCGTTCGAGAAAGCGTCCCAAGCCGTCACCGTTGCTCCGGGTCCAGTAGGTGCGACTCCAGGTCACCCGATCATTCTGCAGAAAACCGACTTCCCAGTTATCCAGCTCCCCGGCCGCATCCGCCTCAGCATGAACCTCAGCAGACGCAGCGAAATCACCGTGAGCGATAGTGGCGGTGTCCCCGGCGATGGTTGTCCCACCTCCGTCCCACTGATCGATACTCAGCGGCGTCTTCGAGCTGAAACGTACTGCCCGATGCAGCATCGCGGAGGTCGGCAGGGATGTGGTGGAGACTGTGAATGGGGCAGCGGAACGCACGCCATCTTGAGACAGATCGTGCGCGGTTCCATACGCTGCTCGCTCAGCGGGGCTATCTGCCGCGTCAATAACCAGATTCGCCCCCGGCGCATAAGTGTGAACGCCCTGTTGCACCACATGCGTGAGCTCGTGCGCCATCAAGCTCCTGCCTTCACGAGTGTGCGGCGCATATTGTCCTGAACCGAAAACCACATTGCGACCGACGGTGTAGGCCAACGCGTTGACAGATCGCGCGGATTGGGCCGCCCGCGCATCGGTGTGAACCCGTACCGCGCCGAAGTCGTGCCCGAAGCGCGGTTCCATGAATGCTCGCGTCGCCGGATCGAGCGGTTGGCCGGGTGCACGCAGCACTTCATGAACCAGGGATGACACGCCGACCGGCTCGGCCTGACCCGCGGATTGGCGTTGCAGCCGCTTCTTGCGGCACGCCGTGCACTCGCCATCTGCGCCGGGCGAGCCGCCGCACGCGCATTGCCGCTGGAGCAGACCGGCCGGAACGACCGAACCGGCCGCCGGAGAAGGCGGAGCGACCTTCATCTGAGCCTGCAACGGTGCATTCATCGCGACAAGCCTCCATAGACCGCCTGCGCCACTTGCGCGCCGATCCGGTCGGGTCTGGCGTCGGGCGCCACATCGAACGATCCGCCATCCAGCGCGGGAACGGCTCCGCCGCTCGCGAGACCGGGCGGCAGCCCTTGATCCGTGAACAGGCGCGCCAACTCAGCTTCCACTGCCGCCGCAATCCGATAGCGATCTCCTGGCGGAAACCCATCCAACACCAACGCATCGATATGCAATCGGACATTCATCCTTCGTCCTTCGTCTTTGGTCGTCCGTCGTCCGCTCATGGCGTCACGCCCAATCCCCGACTTCGCTGGCCGATAACGGCTTCTCCAGCTTGGCATATTCGATCTGCGCCGCGCGCAGCAGGTGAGGCATCCGCACCGGCTCACCGGCGTCCGCGGCCAGGAAGGCGGCATTGAGCGCGATGTTGCGGATGTTGCCGCCAGTCACATTGAGCCGCGCCAGCCGCGTCACATCCACCCCATCGGTCGGCGTTGCCGCCGGGAAGATCCGCCGCCAGATTTCGGTGCGTTGCACGCCGTCCGGAAATGGAAAGGTGACGATGAAGCGGATCCGGCGCAAAAAGGCCGTGTCGAGCGCGTCTTTCATGTTAGAGGTCAGGATCGCCAGCCCGCGGTAGGCTTCCATGCGCTGCAACAGATAGCTGACCTCGATGTTGGCGTAGCGGTCGTGGCTGTCCTTCACCTCGCTGCGCTTCCCGAAGAGCGCATCGGCCTCGTCAAACAGCAACACGGCGCCACCGTCTTCCGCTGCGTCGAACACCCGGCGCAGGTTCTTCTCGGTCTCGCCGATGTATTTGCTGACCACCTGGCTCAGGTCGATGCGATAGAGATCGAGCCGCAGCTCATTTGCCAGCACCTCGGCCGCTAACGTCTTACCTGTGCCGCTGGCGCCTGCGAAAAGCGCGCTGATGCCGAGCCCGCGACTGCTTTTGGCCGCAAAGCCCCAGTGCTCGTAAACCTGGCCGCGGTGACGCACCTGCACGACGACATCGCGCAGCGTTTGACGCTGTAGCTCCGGCAGCACCAGATCGTCCCAGCTCGCCGCAGACGCGATCCTGTGCGCCAGCTCGTCCAGTCGTGGCCGCGACTGCGCCCGACACGCATCCCACAGCCGGTCGCCCAGCGCGTGTGCTTCCTCGGCCACGGGCTGACCGACGATTTCGGCCGCGGCCGACCGGATGGCTGTTGCGTTCAGGCTGAACTGCGTCACCAACGTCTCCACGTGCCCGTTCAAGTTGACCGCGGTAGCGCCCAACGTCTGTTGCCACAACATCCGCTGTTCCTGGACGGTGGGGCGGGCCACATCGAAGCTGATCAGCGGCCGCTGGCGAAGCACGCGCCGCTCGCGGCCGGTGAGGATGACCAGGCCGCCCACACCCTCCACGAAACGCTCGACCGCGTGCGCGTGCACGGTGTCGGTCGCGTCGAGTTCGTCGCAATCGAGCAGCAGCACCGCGCGGCTCAACGTGGCCTCACGCTCCCAGAGCCGCATGAGCGCTTCAAGCTCGCGCGGATCGGCCGGCAGATGCTGCGCGCTGACGGCGCACAAATCCCACCCCAGCTTGCGGCAGGCGGCCGCAGCCACGCTGCGTTTGTCGGCCGTTTCGACGCCGCACAATTGCACCGCGGCGCGCGCCGGCTGCGCCCACTGCGCGGCGATGCGCTCGGCCAGGCGGTCCTGCGACGGGGTCAAGTCCGCTGCAGGCTGCACGCGATCGACGATGCCAAGCAGCCGATCATCCAGATAATTCACGCCCAGCAGATAATGCAGCACGCGTTCGTCGATACGCAGCGGGGAGAAAACCAACGCGGAACCCGCGCCGACCTCGATCAGGCGCCAGCGCCGCAGCGCGGCCTCAGGCGCCAGCGCGCTCCAGTGCGGATCGGGCAACGCGGCGAGGGCCAGGCTGAAGGTCGGGTACGCACGCTGCGGATCGCCGTGCGCCGCGGCAAAGAGCGGAGCGAAGTCAGCATCCAGCTCCAAGCCGGCGCACAGGAGCAGCAGATCGCGCTCGAAGGGCGTGAGACCGAAATCGACGCAGAGTGTGTCCAGCGCAGAGGGCGAGGGCAGCGCATTCGCCGCAGCCTGGAGATCGAGCCGGGCGCGGGCAACCGCTTGTGCGCCCTCGCCGGCATCGGGTGTCCGCGTGAGCTGTGCGCGCACGATATCCAGCGCGGCCCTCAGGTAGTGCTGATTCGCCGTGTTCCAGTGGCCAGAACCGCGGGGCATTCCATCGATCTCGCCAGCGAAGCCCGTCTCACGGGTCTCGGCCGGCGCCACCGCCTCAGCCAATGCGCCATCTCGAAGCGTTGCCATCAGATCGTCACCTGCGGCGCGTTGTAGCGGCCGCTCACGTCTGAGCTCAACGGGCTCTCCGCGCCGTCCACCTGCACTCGCACTAAGTATGGGCCGGGAAAGACGCGACTCACACCGAATGCGATGCTCGCCGTTTCTGTTTGAGCCGGGTTGGCGATGCCGTTCGCCAGCGGCGCATCGAATGCGTACGCGCGGGCCGGGCGCCCCTCCGGCGCGTTGAACTCGTACAGCACGAGTTTGACCCGCTGCGTCCTTCCGACCAGCGGTGTGAAGGTCGTCGTGATAGTGGCCGACTGCAGCGTCACCCCATCGACGATCACCGGCGAGCCGTTTTCCAGCGTCGGCCCGACGCCGGAGACACCGAGCGTGATCACCGGCTGGAGCACGAACGCCGCAGCGTTCGATTCAACGCCGCTGTGCAGCGTGGGCGGCGTGCCCATCAGCGTGGGATGCTCGACCTGCGCGCTCTGAATGCCGGCTCGCAGACCTGCGGGCAGCGCTACGTCGAGCTGTGTATCGCTCACCTGATCCGGCGTCGGCGTCGCCAGCGTCTGGCCAATACGCACCCGCGTCACGTTGCCGCGCAAGCCGACGCCGGAGATGCGCAGCGTGCTCGCGGCGGTGATGGGCTGCCCTGCGCCGGCGGCGGCCGTGATCAGCTCGATCACCGGCTGGCGGAATGAGACGACATACAGGTTGCGCTCACGCACCGGCAGCGTCGAGCGCGGGGTGCTCTTGCCCTCGATCAACACGACCGTGCCCTGGAACGCCACCGATAGCACGTGCGTCGTCTGGAAAAAGACGGACCACAGCTTGCCAAGCTCTTCCAGAGACAGCGGCAGTTGCGTGAACTTGACCAACTCCACCTCTTCGTCCAGGTTGGAGGTCGTCAGGAACGCCGACGCGTTGATCACGTCCCGAATCTTCTTGCGCGGCAAGATCGGCTGCTCGTGCAGGGCGCGGATGGCGCTGCCGAGTACCCGCTGCGGCTCCAGCTCGCCCTCTCCGCCGTAGAACGACAACAGGTAGTGCAGATCGATGGCGGTGCGAGGCCGCTGCATCAGGCCGCCATCCGCGCCGCGGGTCGGCACATCGGCATTGCGCCACGCCGCGTTGGGCGTGACGTGGTAGAGATAGACGTTGACGCCTGGGTTGGGCAACTGGTTGGTCGGCGCATTGGGCCGCACCGCCGTCGCCGATGCACCGTTGACATCCTTGCTGACGGCGTCATCCAGGATCTGGCGCAAGGTGGCGGTAACGGTGGCGATCGCCAGGAAATTGCTCATCGCCTTCCCCCGTTTTGGATTCGCAGATATTCTTCAAGCGATAGGCGCGGTGCGGCTTCGGCAACCGGCTGCGGCCGCGCGACGGGCGCCGGCGGACTAACGGTCGCACGCACCTCCACGCGGCCGATCGTGATCTCGATGGTGGGTGGAGGCGGCGGCGTGGCGGCCGCGGCCGCTTGTCCGCGTTCGGCGCGGCGCGGCAGCTCGAACTCATCGGCAGGCGCCACGATCGCGGCTGCGCGTGCAGCGGGTTGCGCCGCCAGGGTCGCAACGGGACTGAGCGGAAGCAGCAGATCATCCGCCTCAACATCCTGCGGCGGCACGCTGGGTCTCTGTCTCGCGGCAGGTCGGTCCGCTGCGGCAGCCGGCTCCTCCGGCCACCTGCTCGGCGTGCGAGAAAGGTTGGGTGCGACGACCTGTGCAGACAGCGGTGTTTCCGCCGGCTTTGGCGTTCCGACGGGGGCCGGGCGTCTGGGCGCGTCAGCCGCCGGCAGCAGGAGTGTGTCCTCATCGGCGGCCCTGCCAGCCGCAACCGTGCGCTCCGGGGGCCGCTGCGTGGGAATATCTCCGACGCTCGCAGCATCCGGGGCGGTCGTGGCCGCGCGTACCGCCGGCGCACCC
>JALOOE010000519.1 GCA_025454565.1 Anaerolineae bacterium | reverse complement strand
GCGGCTGCGCGGCGTGGCGCGGGCGTAAGACAGCTATGCGCAGATCAGCCCGCTTGTACCGCAAGCCGCCGGCTTGCGCCCAGAGTTGCGGCTGCGCGGCGTGGCGCGGGCGTAAGACAGCCATGCGCCAGATCAGCCTGCTTGTACCGCAAGCCGCTGGCTTGCGCCCAGAGCTGCGGCGACAAGCCGGCAGCTTATGCTACATTCCCGGTCGCCGCGGCCCGCGCGCACAAGCGCATCGTCCCAGTGCACGACGCGCCTGACAGTCGCGTCTCATCGGGCGCCGACCAGAGACAGAGCCACCAATGAGCACAGAACCAGCCATGAGCCAGCGTCTGACGCGCGACAATCTGCGCGGCGTCTGGGCCGCCATCACCACGCCTTTTGACGACAACGACCGTTTCGACGAAGGGGCTTTTCGCGAGAACATCCGCCGCTTGCACGCTGCCGGTGTCCACGGCATCTACACCACCGACAGTGACGGTGAGTTCTATGCCATCGAGTTCGACGAGTTCAAGCAGATCGTGCGCGTCTTTGCCGACGAGACGCAGCGCCTCAGCTTCCCCACGCAGGTCGGCGTCACCTGGTGCAACACGCAAGGCATGCTCGATCGCTTGCAGTTCGCCGCAGGGTGCGGCATCCTCGGCGCCCACGTCGGCCACCCCTTCTTTATGCCGATGACGCCGGAATCCTACACGGCTTTCTGGCAAGATGTGCGTCGTGCCGTGCCGGAAACGTTCGCGCTCATTCACTACAACACCCCGCGCGTCCACAACTATCAGCACGGCCCCGACTACGCTGTCCTGGCCGAACAAGTCCCGAATCTTGTTGGGTCGAAGCATGTCGGCGCCGATGTGCCCGATTTCCTGACGTTGATCGCGGACACGCCCCACCTCAGCCACTTCACCGGCGAGCACTGTTTCACGCCATTCATGTTGCTTGGCGCGCGTGGCGTCTATTCGTGGCTGACGAGCTTCAACCCACGTTACGTGCTCGATTGGTACAATGACTGCCTCAACCAACGTTGGGAGCAGGCACTACATCGCCAACGACGGGTACACGCCTTCAGCCAGGCCAAACGTGTGCTGGCCGGCTCAGGCAACCTGCACGGCATCCTCAATAAGGGCATGGGCGCGGTTTCCCCGTTTCTCGTCGGCGGTAAGAGCACGCGCCGGCCCTATTTGCCTGTCAGTGACAATCTGATCGAGCAGTTCGGGCGCATCGTCGAGGAGCAATTCCAGGATTTGGTTTGGGCGCCGTGACCCGGATAAGCCGAAACCAGACAGGAAATCCAGGATGCACAGGATGCTATAGCTGCATAAGGAGAGCAACGTGGACAGTACGATGATTCACACCTTGCGCCGCGCTGCGGCGCTGCGGCGTAAGTGGAACGTGGGACAGGAGGCGTCGCTCCTGGGCTGGGTCACCTCCATTGATCCCGCCGTCGCCGAGGTTGAGGCGGAGTGGGGTTACGATGGTCTCATCATTGACACCGAACACGCCACGTTCGATCCGCCCGCACTGCGCGGCGTGCTGATGGCGTTTCGCGGCACTGACTGCGTGCCGATCGTGCGCGTGACAGCCAACGACCCCGCGCTCATCAAGATCGCTCTTGACTTGGGGGCCGGTGGCGTACTGATTCCGCTGGTGGATGACGCAGCCGCTGCCCAAGCTGCGGTCGCCGCATGCCGCTATGCGCCGGAGGGCCGCCGCGGCGTGGCCCCTCGCCGCGCTGGTAACTACAATCGCGATGCTGTGACCTACCTGGCGGAGGCGAACAGCTCCCTCATCGTCATGGTGCAGATTGAGTCGGTCACCGCCTACCGCAATCTCGATGAGATCCTGGCCGTGCCAGGGATCGACTGCTGCTTCATTGGTCCGGCGGACCTGTCGGCAACGCTGGGGCATCTTGACGACGTCCGGCATCCGGAGGTGGTGCAGGTGATTCTCGATATCATCCGACGCTGCCGGCAGGCCAATCGTGCGGTGGCGATCGCCGAGGGCATCGATGCGAAGCACGTCAAGCGTTGGCTGGATGCAGGGATCACTGCCGTGAGTTGTGGCGCCGACCTCGGGTTCATGCAGTCAGGCTTTGCCGCCTTCAAGGCCAGTGTCAAAGATGAGATCGGTATCTCCTTTCCGTGAGTATCTCATCCGCGCAAGAGGCGTAAGGCAGATACATACCGAGTGAGAGCTATTGATCTGACCGACGGGGCTGCCGGGATGTCGGTCAGACCGGCCTAGCGGATATATTGCGCTCTGCGATACCCCGGCGCCGTCACATTGACGCACTCGATCCCCCAACACCGGGCGAAGTCCTCGACAAGCTGGCCGATGTGGCCTACCCCCAGTGCGAAGTGATGCGTAGGCCCTTCCAGGCTCCAGTTGGCGATGAACGAGCGCAGGTCGGGTGGGAAGCGGCAGCGGGTGTTGGTGTTGCCGGTCGGCGGGATCGGGCCCGGCAGCGACTCTCCTTCGGCGACCACGAACTTGAACTTGCCTCCAAAGGTCTGCGTCAGCCCCACGCACGTGATCGGCCCGTTGCGGATCTGGAACTCGACGCCGATGCCCGCGCCGCGCTTGCCGTGGAAGACGCTCAGCCCGCGTAGTACCGGCCGGCCCTGCGCCACGCCTACGTGGTGCGGCCCGTCGTGGCCTACCAGAACGACATCGTGTTCGAAGTCGCACGGGTGGATCTCGGCGAAGCTGCCGCCCGCCTCCAACCGATCCACGATCAGCATCGCCAGGCAGTTCTTGATGTCCAACTCGCCGGCCACCGGGACGCCCCGGCCGGTGAGGAGCGAGGCGCCCACCCACAACGAGGCGCCTAACCGTTCGTTGGCGTTGTCGTTCAGCCCGCGGTAGTAATAGGCCAGCCCGCTGAGCTTGAACTTGCGGATCAGTCGATCCAGCCCGCAGGCGGTGCGAGCCGACCAGGCGACGTCCTCCGGCCGGGCCGGGCCGGCGATGGGGTCGCTGCCGGGCTCCGGGAAGTCGAAGAGCGCGTGGATTTCGTCGAGCTTGTGCGCCACTTCCGCCTCCGTCACCTCATCCACGCATGCGGCCAAGTCGTCGATCTCGATGTGCTCGCAGTGCATGCCGAAGTGGGCGTCGAACATGGTGGGGTCGGAGTTCATGTCGAGCAT
>JALOOE010000518.1 GCA_025454565.1 Anaerolineae bacterium | reverse complement strand
CCTCGGTGATGCTGTGCGTCACCATAACCACAGTGATCCGGTGGCGATCCCAGATCCTCAGCAACTCGCCGTTCATGCGTTCGCGCGTGAGTGCGTCCAGCAAACCAAACGGCTCGTCAAGCAGCAACATGCTCGGCTCGTGGATCAACGCCCGGGCCAGCGCCACTCGCTGGAGCATGCCGCCGGAAAGCTGTGCCGGGTAGGCGGCGGCGAAGCCGTCCAGCCCCATCAACGATACCCATGAATTTGCGCGCGCCACACGCTCCCCATGCGCGACATGATTGATTTCCAGCGGCAAAGCGATGTTGTCCAGCACCGTGCGCCACGGCATCAACGTCGCGCGCTGGAAGACAAAACCGATTTCGCGTCGGGGGGCCGTCAACGGCTGGCCGCGAAAACGCACTTCGCCGGAGATGGGATGCTCCAGGCCGGCGAGCAGGCGTAGCAGGGTGCTTTTCCCGCAACCTGAGGGGCCGACGATGGCCAGGAATTCCCCTTCCTCCGCAGCAAACGAAAGACCATCCAGCGCCAGGAGCGCCGCGCGCCGCGGATCGAGGAACGTCTTGCGCAGGTTGTTAGCTTCGAGAATCGGAGACATGCCTAACGCACGAAATCGTTCGTGAAGAGGTCCGCCGCCGCGACATCAGTTTGAATCAACCCGGCTTGCTTCATGAACGCCGCAGCTTTCGCCCAGACTTCGGGATCAGAACGGCCCACTGTGTCGGCGCCGGTCTGCCAGAGCTTGAGCGATTCGTCGAAGATCGCCCGGCTGACCGTGGTATTGGCGCCGCCTGCCTCCGGGACGGCGCGCAGACTGATCGCGAACGCCTCATCGGGATCTTTGAGCGTGTCAGCAAGACCGCGCAAGGTCGCGCCCACCAGCGCGCTGACCAGTTGCGGCTGCTCCTTGATGACCTTTTCGTTGGTAATAATGCCGTTTGAGGGCAGATCGATGTAGTCGGAGACCGGCAGCACAGTGACCTCTTCGCCTGCCAGACGCAGTTGCACCGGGCCGTTCACCACGTAGTCTAGCGCTGCATCGACCTGATCCTGGCTGACCGCTGCGCCCTGCGTGAAACCGATGCTCTGCAGGTTCACCTTGGTGGGATCGAGTCCGCTGGCCGAGACCAACGCCTGCCATCCGACATAGCTCGCACCGAAAAGGCCGGGCAACCCGACCTTCTTGCCGACCAGATCGGCAGGGGTCTTGATGCCTTTTGCAGCCTTGGCAAAGAGGACAACCGGGAACTTGCGATACCAGCGCATCACATAGCGCACGGGCAATCCCTGACTGCGCCCCAGGATGACCTCCTCGCCGCTACCGATCATGAACGACAGCTCATTCGTGCCCACCAGCTTGAGCAGATCGGATTCAAAGCCGTAGCGGAAGTTGACGTCCAATCCGGCGTCTTTGAAGTAGCCCTTCGCTTGCGCGACGTAGAACGGCGCAAACTGCACGCTGGGGATATATCCCATCGCAAGGGTCACCCTGGCGGGCTCGCCGGATATTGTGGAAGCAGCCGGCGCCTGGGAGACTGGATAGCAGCCCGCAAGCAGCGTGACAGCGAGCATCACGACAAGCATCAGGTTTTTCATCGAGGATACCTCCATGGGGAGTCAGACTGATCGGGTGTTCGTGTCAGCGGTAACGCCGCCAGCGCAGGACAACGTGTTCGAGCACAACCACGATGGTATAGAGTGCCAGGGCAATCGCCACCAGCGAGAAGAGCGCCACAAACAGCATCGGCGTGTCCAGAATGCCTCTGGCCAAGTTGATCAGGAAACCCAATCCCCGATCGGCGCCGACGAACTCGCCGACCACCGCGCCGATCACGGCGAGCGTGACCGCCACCTTCAGCCCGCCGAAAACTACAGGCAGCGCCGCCGGCGCCTCGAGCTTGGCGAATGTCTGCCAGCGAGTTGCCTGGAGCGATCGCATGAGCGCGCGCAGATCCGGGTCCACAGAGCGGACGCCGATGATGGTGGTCACGAGCACGGCAAAGAAGACGGTCAGCGCACACACGAGCACTTTGGAGAGACCGCCGAAACCGAACCAGATGACCAGTAGCGGCGCGAGCGCCACGATGGGGATCGCCTGCGAGGCAACGATGTACGGCGACAGGAGGCGCTCCAGCAGGGGGGACTTAGCCAGCCCATATCCGAGCACCAGTGCGGCTGTGAGACCGAGCGCCAGACCGCCTAGAACCTCCGCCACGGTGACACCGGTGTGCATCAGTAGCGTCCCGTTCGCCAGCAGTGCCCCAAAACGGGTCCAGACGACGCCTGGACTGGGCAAGATGAACGGTGGGTATCTCTGCCACCGCACCAGAAAATCCCAGCCCAACACAAAGAGCGCAAGCACCACCGGCACGAGTGCAAAATCCAACCGCACCAGCCGCTTGCTGACCCGAATCGGCGAGCGCCACACTTCCTCGATTTGCATTTACCCACCACCACAACAAAAAAAGGCCCCAGGGCTGAACACCCAGGGGCCATCGCAAGCAGACGCCGCGCCACAATATCGGCGCTTCGCGCTCACCTTCTTTCATCCGGACTATACCGTCGGCCCCGGCATCTCACCGGGTCTGCGCGCCTCCACAGGCGTCGCTCGCATAGCACAGGAAACCCGGTTGTCAAATGTTTTGCAGCAATCCCAGTGCCGCAATCGTGCCCAACGTCATGTTGTAGAAGGCATGCACCAACATACTGGTGGTGGTGTTGGCGCGCAGCCGCACGATCCCCAACACCAGGCCGACGCCGAACACAATGAGCGTCGCCAGAGTGAAGCCATAGGTGCTGTGGAGCAGCGCAAACAAGAGCGTCGTAAAGATCAGGCCGAACCTGGGTTGAAGCGCGCCCCGGAAAATGCTCTCCTCGCCGATGGCTGCCGCCACGCCCAAGGTGACGATGCCGAACGCAGATTGCGTGAGGGGGCCAAGTATTTGCTCGCTCAACTTCGCAACATCGGCATCTCCGGCGATCCCTGCTTTGTTCAAGAGCACCTCAACAACGGCGATCCCAGCACCCATCACGATGCCGAGGCCCACGCCGGCCAGCACCTGCTTGACGCTGGGCTTGACGATCGCCAGCCGCCGGAAGGTGTGTCCGAGGCTCCTGCGCGCAAGCCAGCCCACGCCTACGATCGCCATGATCGCCATGACGATCTGCTGCGCCCAAAGCGATGCGGTCAAATCCATCGGCCCGGCGGCCTGAATCATCTCGGCCAGATTGCCCAGGCCGATGCCGAGCGTCATGAAGAGATTGACAGCAATCAGCGCCGTGTATGATAGTGCCACCGCATGCACCGGACTGGTTGGATCGAATGACGGCAGGATTCGCCCCACCAGATTGCGCACCACACGCAACAGCAACAGCAGGCCAAAGATGGAGGGCAGCCACATCCCCAGACCCATCCGGGCGAAACTCGCCGGATCGATGCCCATCTGCTGGTAGACGCTGCCCAGTGACGACTCCAGTGGCCCGGTCGCCAGCAGCCCGATGAGTTGCAGCGTCACACCGAAGAGGATCAGCACCCCATAGAGCGTTGCGAGAAGCAAAAACGCCAGGATGACCCACACCCGGTTGCTGCCCGCTGGGTAAGCTCCGGCGGATGCGGCGCCATCGCCCGCAACGCTAGATGAAACATCTGCCGAGGCTGTGTCGGCGACATCCGTGCTGGTCGAGCGTTCAGAGAAGTTCGCCAACCAGAGGATTAGCACGAGCGGAGCGAACATGAGAACGGTAAAGGTGATATCCATGACACATCCTTGGGCCGAGATGCTAGGCGTTCAGATCGATCAACTCCCCGGTCACGGAGTAGATCACGCGCTCAGCGACATTCGTCGCCCGATCGGCCACACGTTCCATCTCGTGCATCGCCTGGAGAAGCTGCGTCCCGGCGCCGATCCAGCGTGGTCGCTCGACCATGTAGGATAATACCACATTGAAGGTCTGTTTATAAAGCGCGTCCACCTGATGGATCGATTTGGGTTCCTGCTGCATGCGTATGCTGATGCGTGCGATCTTCTTCCCATGATCGCCGATGCGCTCCAGATCTTGCGCGACGGTCAGCGCGGCAACGATAGCGCGCAGGTCGCCGGCGACCGGCTGCTCGGTGGCGAGCAGGGTGTAACACTCCGCCTCGACATCGTAGCGCATGCGATTCATGGCCGGGTCGGCCGCGATCACCTCGCGCGCCAGGTCAGCATCGCGAGCGGCAAGCGCTTGCAAGGATTGCCTGTAGGCGTGGTGCGCCATGCTGCCCAGATGCAAGACGTCTTCCGTGAGTTGCGCCAACTGCTGTGTGAAATGGGCGCGCGTGGGTGTCATGGCAGTCCCTCCGGCTTCATCCGTAACGACCGGTCACGTAACCCTCGGTGCGAGGATCACTGGGTCGGGTGAAAATGCGTCGTGCCGGCCCGACCTCGATGATCGTGCCCGACTTTTTGTCGTCGGTGAGCATCATCATTGCAGTCATGTCGGAGGCGCGCGCGGCCTGCTGCATGTTGTGGGTCACGATGACAATCGTGTAGTTCTGCGACAGCTCCCGCATCAGGTCTTCGACTTTGAGCGTGGCGATCGGATCGAGAGCCGAGCACGGCTCGTCCATCAGGATCACTTCCGGCTTGACGGCAATCACGCGTGCGATGCAAAGACGTTGCTGCTGCCCAAGCGACAGGCTCAAAGCATCTTGCTTAAGATTGTCTTTCACCTCGTCCCATAGATGCACATCGCGCAGGCTGCGTTCGACCGTATCAGCCAATGAACCGTTGCTTGCCAATCCCAGGACGCGCGGCCCGAACGCGATGTTGTCGAAGATCGTCTGTGGGAATGGATTGGGGCGCTGGAACACCATCCCCACCCGGCTGCGCAGCGCTACCACGTCCGCATCGGCCGCGTAGATATCCTGGCCGTCGAGCAGCACCCGCCCCTCGACACGCGCGCCACGGATGGTATCGTTCATCCGATTGAGGCAGCGCAAGAAGGTCGACTTTCCGCAGCCGGACGGCCCGATCAGTGCGGTGATCTGCCGCTCCGGGATGCCGATGGAGACGTCGGTCAGCGCTCGCTTGGCGCCGTAGAAAAAGCTCAGTCTTTCAACAGTGATCTTATCCATTTTTACCCAAACCGGCCAGTCACATAGTCCTGCGTGCGGGTATCATGCGGGTTGGTAAAAAGCTCGGAGCCGGGGCGATACTCGATCAGCGCGCCATCCAGGAGGAACGCAGCGTGGTCGGCGATGCGCGCTGCCTGCTGGATGCTGTGGGGCACAACGACGATTGTGTAGCTCTGTTTCAGCGTCAGCAGCGACTCCTCGACCTTATCCGTGGAGATCGGATCGAGGCCGGAGGTCGGCGCGTCGAGCAACAGCACCTCTGGCTCCAACGCCAGGCTGCGGGCGATGCACAGGCGCTGCTGTTGGCCGCCAGACATCGCCATCGCCGGTGTGTCCAGCCGATCCTTCACCTCGTCCCAGAGCGCCGCTTGCGTCAGGCTGCGCACTACTGCTTCCTCAAGCCGTGTGCGACTACGCTCGCCAGCCAGCTTGAGGCCGTAGATGATGTTTTCCCGGATCGTGCCGGGCAGCGGCAGCGGCAGAGCAAACACCATACCCACGCGACGCCGCAAGCGCGGCACATCAGCACCCGGCGCGTAGATATCCCGGTCGTCCAGGAAGATACGGCCGGTCCGGCGCGTACCGTCGACCAGGTCGTTCAGCCGGTTAATCAGGCGCAGGAGTGTCGTTTTTCCGCAACCCGCCGGTCCGAAACACACCGTCACGGTGTGGGCCGGAACATCCAGGGTCACATCGTGCAACGCCTGTTTGGCGCCATAGAAGTAGCTGACCTGCTCGATGCGGATCTTGGGTGGAGGCGGCGTGTGGTCAGGCATGTCTGGGATCACCATTGCCGCCGGCGGCGGAAGAAGCTGCGGATAAGCGTCGCCGTCAGGCTGAAAGTGAGCACAATGAGTAGCAATACGAAGGCCGTACCATACTGGATCTGCGGAGGCATGCCGGGCACTTGGGTGCTGATGACATAGAGGTGATACGGCAGCGCCATGGTTTGATCGAAAGGCGAACGCGGCAAGCGGGGCAGATAGAAGGCCGCCACCGTGAAGAGGATCGGCGCGGTCTCGCCGGCCGCACGCAGCAGGCCCAGGATCACGCCGGTGATGATGCCGGGCAGCGCCTGCGGCAGCACGACATAGCGGATGCCTTGCCAACGCGTGCCGCCTACGCTGGCGCTCACCGTGCGGAACTCGACGGGCACGGCGCGCAGCGCCTCTTCCGAAGTGCTGATGATGATCGGCAGCGTCATGATGGCGAGCGTCAGCGCACCCGACACGATCGATGTGCCAAAACGCAGAAAAAGGACGAACATACCCAGGCCGAACAAACCATACACGACCGACGGGATACCCGCCAGGTTGATCATCGCTAAGCGAATCGTGCGCGTCGCCCAGTTGTCGCGCGCGTATTCCGAGAGATAGATGGCGCCGCCCACCCCAACCGGGATTGCCGCCAGCCCGGTGGCGAAAATCAGAATGATCGTGCCGACGATGGCGGGGAAGATGCCGCCCGCTTTCATCCCATCGCGCGGCATCGCCGTGAGGAACTCCCAATTGATCGCCTGATAACCGCGCACGAAAATCGTGACGAGCACCAACAAGATAGGCACCACGACGGCCAGCGTGGCGAGAGCCAACAGGACGAAGCCGATGCGCTGTGTCAGATAGCGCCGGGACGTTGCCGTTTGAGAGGCCTTCAGCGCAAACCTCCCTGCCGCCGCTTGCGGAACATCGTCTGGGCAGCAGCCAGATTCAAGATGAATGTCAGCAAAAATAAGACCATACCAATCGCGAACAGGACGTGGTAATGGGTGCTGCCGCTGGCTACTTCGCCCATCTCGGCGGCGATGGTGGCGGTCATCGTCCGCACCGGCATGAAGAGCGCGTCCAGCCCCAGCGGCATGCGCGCCGCGTTGCCCGTCACCATCATTACCAGCATCGTCTCGCCGATGGCGCGTCCCATGCCGAGCATCACCGCCGTCAGGATGCCCGACCTGGCCGCCGGCACAACGACGCGCCAGATCGTCTGCCAATGCGTAGCGCCCATCGCCAGA
>JALOOE010000517.1 GCA_025454565.1 Anaerolineae bacterium | reverse complement strand
TGGCGCTGGCCGACATCCTGACGCCGAATGAGACCGAGGCGGGTGACCTGGCGGGGATGCTGATCACGGATGTCGCGTCGGCGCTGGCGGCAGGCGCACGACTGCGTTCATGGGAGCAGCAGCGGGTGATCGTCAAGCTGGGCGGGCAGGGGCTGGTGGTGTGCGATGCGGAGGGCGGCCGCCACGTTCCGGCCATCCCGATACCGGTGGTGGATACAACCGCGGCCGGAGACGCCTTCTGTGGCGCGTTGGCGGCACGACTGGCGGCCGGCGCGCCATTCGAGGATGCGCTGCGCTACGCAATCGGGGGCGGCGCGTTGGCGGTCACGGTGCTCGGCGCACAACCATCTCTGCCGACGTTGGCGGCGGTGGAGAGATTATTGAGCGCAGAAGGCAGAGTTCAGAATGCAGAATAGCCAGCCGGCACTTCTGCAGTCCGCATTTTGCCTTCTGCCTTGCCTACCGCCGCGTTAACCCCCACAGGAAGGCCAGACCGGCTCCCACAAACAACGCCGTACTCAGCCCGGCATTCTCGGGCGATGCGCGCAGCAGCGCGCCGGCGATCACCAGGCCCGCGGCGACGATGGCCCACATCTGCCGGTCGACCGAGCGTTCGATCCGCCGCAGCGCCCTGGCATGATCGGGCGCCAGCGCCGTTTGCACCATGACATCGCCGCGTTCCGCTTGGGTGAGGAAGCGATCGAGGCGGTTGGGCAGGCGGAACAGCAGTCGGCCGACGTCCAGCAATTGATCGAGATTGCCTCGCCAGTCGTGCACCAGCTCGTCGGCGGCCAACTGCTCGGCGAAGGGGATCGTGGCGGCCCAGGGATCGAACTCGGGATCCATGCCGGTGGCCAGCCCTGACAGGATGGCGACGGCGCGCATCGCGAAGAGCATGTCCGATGGGAACTGGAACGGCATCTCATAGATGAGGTCGCGATATTCCCGGAACATGAAATCGGCCTGTTCCAGGGCGACATCTCTGAGTTGCCCCATCCGCACCCCGCCCATCCGCCTCAGCAGAATGTCGTGCACCTCCTCAAGACGCTTCAGATCGGCGCCAGGGAGGAGGACGCCCGCGCTCACGTATGATTGCACCATGCGGTGCGCGTCGTGCGTTCGGCCGGGTGGAGGAAGAGATTGCCGGGGTGCGGATCGGCGTGCATGAAGTGGTTGACGAAGATCTGCTGGAGATAGAGGTCGTAGAGCTGCCGCGCCACCTGGGCGCGGCTGATGCCGGCCGCCTCGATGGCCGCAAAGTCGTTGATTTTGATACCGGCGACGTTCTCCAGCGTGAGGACGCGCCGCGTCGTTGTGTCCCAGTAGACCTTGGCGGTGTAGACCCTGGAATCGCCGGCGAAGTCGGCGGCGAAATGCTCGTAGTTCTTGCCTTCCCGGACGAAGTCGAGCTCGTGGCGCGTGGTCGTGGCGAATTCTTCGTAGAGCCGATCCAGATCGACGTGTTGGGTGATCGGTCGATACCATTTCAGCCAACTGGCAGCCAGCCGGACCGCGGCGAGGTCGGTCTCCACCAGCCGCTCGATGTGGGGACGCTGAACTTTGACGACCACCTCCGCGCCGGCGCCGGGGGCGTTGGCCGGGCCGAAGAGTTGCGCGGGATGCACCTGCGCCAGCGATGCGGCGGCCACCGGCACGGGCGCGAACCAGGCGAAGACCTGCTCGACGGGCCTGCCGAACTCCCCGGCGATCACCGCCTTGATGTCCTCCGGTTTCTCAGCGGGGACTTCATCCTGCAATCCCGTCAGCTCCGAGGTGATCTCCGGCGGCAAGACATCGACACGGATGCTGAGGAATTGCCCGAGCTTGATCAGCACCCCGCCGAGGCGGATCGCCAGCCGGCGGTAGCGCTGTGCGGTCTTGCGCCAACGTTCGGGCGCGCCTGCGCGCGCGCCAGGTCCGATGAACGGCAGCCGCCCAACGATCAGATCCCAGAAGACGAAGGAGAGAAAGGTGCGCGCAAAGAAGAAGGCGACGCGAAAATAGCGCGGCCAATCGCGCTTCACTTCGATATCAGGTTGCGTTGATGGTTTGGCAGTCGACATAAGGGCGTCCTGAGCGCGCTGTGGGACTACGATCCACCCACAGTGGCACTCATTCTAACAGAGAGCGGTATCCAGGCCAAACCATCTTGGCTACGCCCCGATCATCTTGCCTTCCACGGTCAACCACAACGGCCCCGTCGTCATGCGCCAACCCGTCAGGCGCGAGGTCTGCGCCAGCCGGGCCACTTCGTAGGGGTCGTACGCGGCGTTGCGGCTGGCGAGCGGTTCACCGATGCGACGGAGCGTCGGCGGCACGACCACCTTCGTCGCAAACCACACCAGCAGATAGCCGGGCGGCGGCATGTCGCGGCGCAGATCGGCGATCAGGAATGCGCCGCCTGGCCGCAGCACGCGCGCGATCTCGTCGAACACACCCACCGGATCGGCCCAGTGATGCAACGACAGGGTGCTGACCGCCAGATCGAGCGAACGATCCTCGAAGGGGAGACGATTGCCGTTCCCCAGCCGGAAGGTGACGCGTCCAGCGATGCCCATCCGTGATGTGTGCTCTTGAGCCTGCGCCAGCATCTCGGCCGCGAGATCGACGCCGGTGATGTGCAGATCGGGCGCCTGCCGGGCCAACTCGGTGGCCAACAAGCCCGTGCCGCAACCGATGTCGGCGGCCTCGCCCACGGCGCACAGCGCCGTCGCCCGCTGCGCCACCAGCCGGCGCATCAGCGCCATCTGCGGCAGCGCGGCGACGCGGCCATAGGCCTGCGCGATCGTCGGATCATCGAGTCCCTCCGCGCTTGGGATGCGTTCAATGGCACGCCGGGTGTAGACGCTCCAACCGCCGGCAATGGCGGCGCTCAACAGCGCGCCGCCGACGAACAAGCCCCATCTGTTCTTAGCCATGGTTATCGCTCCATGAATTGCTTTTCGTACAATTCCCGGTACAACCCGCCTATTGCCAATAGTTCCTCATGCCGGCCCTGCTCGATGATCCGGCCGTCTTGCACCGCGCAGATCAGGTCGGCGTTGCGCACGGTGCTGAGCCGGTGGGCGATGACGACCGCCGTCCGTCCGGCCAGCAGCCGGTCGATGGCTTCCTGGATGTGCCCCTCGGTGACGGTATCGACGCTGGCTGTAGCTTCGTCCAGGATCAGAATGCGCGGATCTGCCAGCGCGGCGCGCGCGATACAGATGAGCTGGCGCTGCCCCATCGACAGGTTGACGCCGCCTTCCGAGATCTCGGTGTCATAGCCGCTGGGCAGCCGGCCGATGAAGTCGTCGATGCGCGCGAGCGCAGCCGCCTCTTCGATCGCCTCGCGCGGCGCATCGGGCCGGCCGAACGCGATGTTGTCCGCGATGGTGCCGGGGAAGAGGAATGGGTCTTGCGGCACAAGCCCCATCTGGCCGCGGAGTGAGCGCTGTCGCACATCGCGCACGTCGAGGCCATCGATGCGCACTGCGCCCTGGGTCACATCGTAGAAGCGCGCGATCAGGTTGGCGATGGACGTTTTGCCCGCGCCGGTCGGCCCCACCAGCGCCACGGTCTGGCCCGGCGCGATGGCCAGGCTGACGTCGTGGAGCACCTCCACGTCGCCGCGATAGGTGAAGCTGACGCGGTCCAGCTCGATGTGACCGGAGATCGGCGCCATCTCCGTCGCATCGGGCCGGTCAACGATCTCCGGCTGGGTGTCAAGCACCTCCAGCACGCGCTCGCCGCCGGCCATCGCCGCCTGCATCGTGGTGTAGAGCTGGCTCAGCTCCTGGATCGGCTCGAAGAAGCGGGTGACATAGGCCAGGAACGCGACTACGACGCCCAGGCTGATGGCTCCCTCGACGACGAACGTGCCGCCGAACCAGAGCACGATACCCGTTGCCAACATCCCCAGGAACTCGACCGTCGGCAGGAAGACGAATGACAGCGACATGGCGGCGACGTGGGTGTCGCGATTCTCGCGGTTGATCTGCTCGAACCGCTCCTGCGTTGCGCCCTCCTGCGCGAACGCCTGGATCACCCGCATGCTCGACAGGTTCTCGGCCATGTCACCGACCAGCGCGCCGATGCGCGAGCGGGTCTGGCGAAATGCCACCTGGGCGCGGCGGGTGAAGAGGAAGGTCGCCAGCACCATCAGCGGCAGCACGCTGAAGGCGAGCAGAGCTGCGGGCTCATCGAGATCATCACGATGACGATGCCGATCAGCAGCACGCTGTCGCCCACCAGCGTCACCAGCCCCTGCGACAGCAGATCGTTGATCACCGAGACATCGTTGATGACGCGCGAGATGGTGACGCCGACGATGTGCGTGTCGTTGTAGCCGAGCGGCAGCGCCTGCAGATGCCGGAACAGCGCGCGGCGCAGGTTCGCCAGCACGCGCAGCCCGACGTAGGAGAGCAACCAGCGTTGTCCCGCCGTGGTCAGATAGAGCCCGCCGAATGCTGCCGCGATGAGCAGCGCGTCGCGCGCAAGGCCGGCGAGGTTGCCCTGGGCGATGTCCTGGTCGATGGCAACCTTGACCAGGTACGGCACGGACAGCGTCAGGAAGGTAGCCACAAACATCAGCGCCAGCGCGGCGAGCATTGGCAGCCAGTAGGGGCGCAGGAACGTCAGCAGGCGCAGTGCCACGCGCGGGTTGAAGGCGGCCCCTTCAGCCTTGCTGCCGTAGCTTTCCAGGAGATTGCCGGGGCCGCCACGCGGGCCACCGCCGCTTAGAGAGAAGCTCATACCTGCTCCTCCTGCGGCCGCA
>JALOOE010000516.1 GCA_025454565.1 Anaerolineae bacterium | reverse complement strand
CCGACTGCCAGCGAGCCGCCCGTCACCGCGCCGACCAGCAGCAGGGTGTTACCCAACAGCCGCCCTATGCGGGCCTGGAGCAGGCGCTGCCACGCCTCGGGATCGGCCGTGGCAGCGCGCAATAGGATATAGACCAACGGGATAGCGGCAAAGAGCGCTACCATCCCGGCTATCAAGACCAGCCGAACGCTGATACCCGGCCAGGGCCATCCGCGGGGCTGCACCGCATACGTCGTCCGGCTGAGACGCATTTACGGTAGGCCTGCCGTTTCCAGCAGAGCAAAGGTGGCATCGAAGGCGCGCGTGGCCTCCGCCATGTTCACATTCGCCAATTGTAAGCCGGTCAGCGGCTGCACCCCGGTACGGAGCGCCACGCCCGGCAGCAAGGGATACTCGTAGTTCTGCTCGGCGAAAAGCTTCTGCCCTTCGGCCGACACAAGGAAGTCAACGAACGCCTGAGCCACGGGAAGGTTGGCGTTGCGGTTCACCACTGAGATGGCGGTCGCATTGGTCAGCAGCCCCATCTGCCCCTCGCCCTGATCGGGAAAGATGATGCCGACCTTGCTGCCCTCAGCCTGCTGCAGGTAGTAGTAGTAGTGGTTCACCAGGCCAAGCGCGAACTCGCCCGAACCAACCGCCTTGCGCACGTCGGTGTGACCGCCGAAGAAAGTGACCTGGTTCGCGGTCAGCCCCTTCAGCCACGCCTCGGCGGCCGGTTCGCCCAACAGTTGCCGCATGGCCGCTACTTGCGCCTGCAACGAGCCGTTGGTCGAGTTGGCAGCAGCGATTTGTCCTCGCCATTTGGGATCAGTCAACTCCAACAGTGACTTGGGCGCAGCTTCCGGCGTCACCCGGTCAGTGTTATACATAATGACCCGCGCGCGTTGCGTCAGCCCGGTCCAAAGGTGATCCGGATCCACAAATTGGGCCGGCAACCTATCGCCCCCCCGGGGCCGATAGGGTTGAAAGACCCCCTGGCGTGCCAGCGATTGGATGGTGAACAGCTCGGTGGTGATGAATAAGTCGGCCTGCGGGTTGGACTTCTCTTCCAGCAGGGCGTTGGCCAACTGACTGTTGCTGCCCGCTTTAAGCAGTACCTTGACCTCAGGGTAACGCGCCTGGAAGGCGTCAATCACCGGTTGGATGAGCGGCTCGGAGCGGCCCGAGTAGATAACCAGGGCGCCGCTGAGCGCCTCGGCAGACGAGGACGTCGTCGCTGGCGCCTGTGGGGGCAGCGGTTGACCGCAGGCGGCCAGGATGACCGACAGCGTGAAGATCATGAGCATGAACAGACGTAGTGACATGGTGTGACTCCTGGGTTGCAGGGGGGATGTGCTGGACGCTTGAGCTAATTGCAAATCACTTGCGATTAGAATACGACATGGCGCTAAACCTGTACATGACATATGTCACATTGCTCGACTTCGATCTTGAGCAGCGCTCCTCCAGATCAATCGCCGCTGATCAGGTCGTCTGCAGTGCGCTGGGGCAGGGAACCGGAGGGGCGCCGGTTCAGCGGGTAGGAGTGACGCAGCGCGGAAACTCAGTGGAAGATACGGGGCACATCGACGCCATCACCGATGTGTGGATAGAGGCCATAGTGCGTGGTCGCCAGGATCCAGCCAATTCTGTCGTAGTGTTCCCAAACGTTGGGCGCAAGGTGTCCAGGATATCCAGTGGCTTTCAGGCGCCGTTCCAAGTGCGGTGCGTGGGGTAACAGCCTTGTTCCGCGGGCAAGGCCGACAGCAGTTCCATCTCAGCGGTCGGCCCTGCCAACATTGCCAGCAATTCGTGCACCTTATGCAGGTGGCGCGCTGACATGATGAGCAACGACTTGGAAAATGTGAACAGACCGGCATCCCCTGTCGTTCACATACCGGCGGTCATGCGCTCGATCTCGGCATCGATGATCGACGGCTCGAGCTTGAGAAAGAGCGCCGCGGGCTCGCGCAACGCCTGGCCCGGAGCCAGCGCGCTGACCGCCCAGCGCCCGGTCGCGCCGGTCGGGTCGTAGCGCAGCGCCAGGTGTCGGCGCTCGCGCTCCTGGATCTCTGCAGTGTATTGCTGCCCGAACAGTTCGCCGTCATAGCCCAGGTAGCTGTGCAGTTTTTGGCAGGTGAAAGGCAGGAAAGGCGCCAGCAGCGTCTTCAGGGTGTCGATGACGCGTAGCGCCACGTAGACCGACGTGCCCGCGGCCGCCGGATCGGTCTTGATCTGCTTCCACGGTTCTTTGAGATTGAGATAGCGGTTGGCTTCATGCGCCAACGCCAGGATCTCGGACAGCGCCTGCTTCAGCTTGACCGTCTCCATCGAGGCTGTGACCCGCTCGAAGGTCGGCTCGATCTGGTCGAGCAGCGCGCGATCCGCGTCGTCGAACGCGCCCGGCTGCGGCGCCTTCCCATCGAAACGTTTGTAGGCGAAGCCGAGCACCCGGTTGGCGAGATTGCCCCAGGTGGCAACCAGCTCCTCGTTGTTGCGCCGCACGAAGTCGTCCCACGTGAAATTGACATCCTGGCTTTCCGGGAAGTTGGCCGCGATGGCATAGCGCCACGGGTCCGGGTCGTAGCGATCCAGCGCGTCCGCCATGCCGATCATCCAGCGGCGGCTCTTGCTCAGCTTGCGGCCTTCGACGTTCAGGTATTCGTTGGCCGGCACATCGTACGGCAGGTTCAGCCCACCGCCATAGCCGATCAGCATCGCGGGCCAGATGATCGAATGAAACTCGATGTTGTCCTTGCCCACGAAGTAGTAGGCGTGGCAGGCGGGATCCTGCCACCAGGCGCGCCAGGCGTCGGGCTGATTCGTCACCATCGCCCACTCCTTGGCCGCTGAGAGATAGCCGATCACCGCATCGTACCAGACGTAGATGCGTTTCTCCTCGAAACCGGGCACGGGGATGGTCACGCCCCACTGGATGTCGCGGGTGATCGGCCGGCCGCGCAGTTCGCGGCTTTCCAGCCGGGCGCGCGTCTGGTTCATCACATTGGCGCGCCAATGCTCCTTCTTGCCATCGCTGACCCACGCCAGCAACGGATCGTTCAGCTTGCCCAGATCCAGGAAGAAGTGCTGCGTGCTGCGGATTTCGAGGTGCGAGCCGCCGCAATACTTGCAGCGCGGCCGGATCAGCGTTGTGGCGTCGTAGGTGCGGCCGCAATT
>JALOOE010000515.1 GCA_025454565.1 Anaerolineae bacterium | reverse complement strand
GTGTTCGGCGTGGGCGCCGGCTTGATCATCGCCGCGGCTGCTTCGGCCGGGATGGGGAGGTGAGCCATGGCCACATGGATGCGCACGCTGTGGAACGGATTACTCTTCCGGGATGAAGCGTTCACCGGCCTCAGGGATCGGCGGGACGCCTTCCTGCAAGGGTTCTTGATCATCGTGATCGTTGCACTGGTGATCGGCCTACCGACGCTGGTCGGCGATCTCGCCAAAGGTCTGCGCCCCAACGCCATCGAGGCCGAGCTGGATCAGGCGATGTCCGAGATGGACCAGGTCATTCAGCAGATCCGGCCGTTCATCGGCAACACGGGCGAGATGGACGCCGTCATGGCGCAGGTCAAAGAGAATATGCGCTTCGGCTTCAACATCGCCCAGCAGATCGAGGGGCTACCGCGCATGCTGCCGAAGCCAATCAACACCTTCTTCGAGCAAGTCGGCGAATGGGTCTCGCAGCCGTTCACCGCGGGCGGCTTCCCGCTTGCGACGGTGGCGTTGGCCACCTGGTTGGGCTACGGCATCTGGGTGATGTTCTTTGCGAAGCTGCTCGGCGGACGCGGCACGTTGGCGGGTTTCTTCGGTGTCACCGCGCTGTATGCCGTGCCGCACCTGCTCAGCTTTTTCGCGTTCATTCCGATTCTCGGCGGCATTGTCGGGCTCATCGCGTACTTCTGGGGCCTGGCGATCTACATCAAGGGCACGGCCAGCAGCCACCAGATGACGCTGGGACGCGCGTTGCTGGCAGTGGTTCTGCCGGTGTTGCTCATCCTGCTGTTGGTCTTCATCGGCGCCTTTGGTTTGGCGGCGATTCTGGCGATCAGCATGTCAGGCGGCCGCTGAACGTGACGAGTGCTGCGTGATGCGTGCAGATGATCCGCTACGCATCACGCAACACCCGTTATGCCTCATTCATCACGCATCATAATCCATGACAGAATTTCTCAAACTACGCACCGCCGAAGAAGCCTGGGAGATCTTCCGGGCCAGTTTCGCGCCCGCCATCGTCGCGGAATCTTGTCCGGTGATCGACGCGCTCGACCGCGTGTTGGCACAAGACGCCACGGCGCCGCACGATCTGCCGACCTTCGTCCGCAGCACGGTGGATGGCTATGCCGTGCAGGCGGCCGACACCCACGGCGCATCGGCCGGGCTGCCCGCCTACCTGGATGTCGTGGCTGAAGTGCCGATGGGCGCGCGCGCCACATTCGTCCTGGCGCCAGGTCAGGCGGCGCTGATGCACACCGGCGGCAATGTGCCCGAGGGTGCGGATGCCGTCGTCATGCTGGAGTATACCCATCGCGCCGGTGAGCCGCTGTCAGCGGATAGTCAGACCCCGCAGGACAGCGCGTGGGAGCCTTTCGCGCTCGAGGTCTACCGCCCACTGGCCGGCGGGGAGAACTGCATCCAGATCGGTGAGGATGTGCGGGCAGGCGAGTTGGTGCTGCCGGCCGGCCACACCTTGCGCCCCCAGGACATCGGCGGGCTGCTTGCCGTGGGCATCACCGAGGTGGCGGTGGCGCGACGACCGCGCGTGGGGATCGTGAGCCAGGGAGATGAGGTCGTGCCACCCGACGAAGAGCCGGCGCCAGGTCAGGTGCGCGATATCAACAGTTATACACTAGCCGGATTCGTGCGTCGCGCTGGCGGCATTCCCCTCACTTATCCGATTGCGCCCGACCAGCAAGAGGCATTGGATGCCGCGGTCAAGGCTGCGTTCGACGACGCCGACCTCGTCGTGATCACCGCCGGGAGCTCGGTCAGCTATCGCGATCTCACCGCGAACGCGATCAACAAGTTGGGACTGCCCGGCGTCCTGGTGCACGGTGTGGCGATCCGGCCCGGCAAGCCGACGATCCTGGCGGTGTGCCAGGACAAGCCGGTCTTCGGGCTGCCGGGCAACCCGGTTTCGTGCATCAACATCTTCCAGCACTTCGTGACGCCGACCATCCGCCTGCTCCTTGGCGCGCCGGCGGCGCCGATCTGCACGGTGCAGGCCAGGCTCGACCGCAACATCCCTGCGGCCAGCGGGCGCGCCGATTTCGTGCGCGTGCGCGTCGAGCAGCGCGGCAGCGAGACCTGGGCAGTGCCGGTGTTCGGCAAGTCGAACCTGATCTACACCCTGATCCGATCCGATGGGGTTGTCGAAGTGCCTCTGAACAGCAACGGCATCCCTGCCGGCAGCACGGTCACGGTGACCCTCGACGCACGGTAAGGGCAAAGCAGTCCCGGTACACCTGCCGTAACCGGTGCTGACGCAACCGACGCCCGCCACGCCTTGCGCAGATTCGACCCGGAATGCTGCGCCCTTACGTGTGACGCGAAAAAACGGTGTGAGAAGCGGCTTCACACCGTTTAGCAACCTCTATTTGGAGTTAATAGCGTTGCGGGATGCGAGCGCTACTGGCTCTTGCGGTGATGGGCGAGGGTGCGCTCGATGATGTCTTCTTCGTCGTCCGCGTATTCCCAGGCGCGCACCTTCTTTTGACGCTCGCGGCGCTGATTGCGCCGGCCGTCATTCGCTTCCTGGAGCGCCATCTCAAACGGGGAGACGAACACATCATCAGCGGGCTGTGCGACCGCTTCTTCAACGGGCTGGTGAGCCGCCCCGCGGGTCTCGATCATGGGCACATCAACGGGTTTGGGCAACAACTCCTTGATGCTCAGATCGATCCGCCCACGCCGCCGATCTAGGCCAACTACCTGAACCTGCAACTCCTGGCCAATCTGGACCACATCCTCGGGTTTCTCGACATATCCGTGGCCCATCTCTTTGACGTGTAGCATGCCATCCCGTCCCACGCCGATGTCGACGAAGGCGCCGTACCGTTCCAGACGAGTCACCTTGCCCGGAACAATTTGGCCTTCCTCTAGCTCGCGCATGGTCAGCGTGCCCGGTGCGATCATGCTGAGGCTGATGCGATTCTTTTCGCGATCCAGCTCCTTGATCCACACTCTGATTTTGTCGCCTTGTGCAATCACATCGGCTGGCTTGGCGATGCGCCCGGTGCCCATCTCGGAGACGTGCACAAGACCATCGCGGCCGACGCCGATGTCTACGAAAGCGCCAAACTCAGTCACGCGCTTAACAACACCTTCCACCTCTTGTCCGACCGCAAGGGTTTTGACGACCTTACGGGGTGGAATGTT
>JALOOE010000514.1 GCA_025454565.1 Anaerolineae bacterium | reverse complement strand
GGGGGACCAAAAGTGCCCCGTCTCTTCATCGCGCAGATAGATGGCTTCGCCGCCGAGATCGGAGACGGGATCGTTGTGCCAGGGGGTGAGCCGGAACTCATGGCTGTTCTCCGCCCAGGTATAGCCGCTGCCCCCTTCCGAGACGACGGTGCCGAATTGCGCGTTGGCGATCACGTTCACCCACGGCGCGGGCGTCGTCTGGCCGGCGGCCAGGATCATCACGTACTCGCGGCCGTCGTGGCTGAAACCGCCCAGGCCGTTGAAGAACGCCAGATCGCGCCGCGGGGGCTCATAGGGGATGGGCGCCTCGGGCCGGCGGCGCCGCGACTTCAGATGCGGGATCGAGACTTCGGCCCGCCCGCGGCGCTCGGCTTGCTCCTCCAGCGTTCCGCCCTCATCCAGTAAGACGATCCGCGCCACGGTCTGCAGCAGCACACGGTCTTCCTCCGACATCTGCTCGCCGCGCCGGATGAAAACGCCGCCGGGCCGATCGACGAGCGACGCTTCGGGACTGGCGGCGACGAGATCCACGAGGGCTTCCTGCAAGATCTGCCGATAGACGGAATCGTCTTCGTTCCAGATCACCAGATCGACGGCGAGCCCCTTCAATCGCCAGTAGGCGTGCGCCTGCACCGCCTGGCGCACCAGCGCGATCCGCTCGCGGTCGCGAATCCGCACCAGCACGACCGGCACGTCCCCCGAGATGCCGTAGCCCCACAGTCCCGATTGCCCCCGCCGATTGTGGCTGAGGATGCTCGCCTTGGCCCGGCGCAGCGCCGAGGCATAGATGATCGAGCCGGCCAGGCGGCCAAAGACCTGTGCATCCGCTTCCGAAATACTCAGCTGCTGAAGCAGGATATGGCAGTGCGTCCAGGCGAGATCGAAGACGCGATCGGCCAGGCTGGGATCGCGATACTTCTCGGTCAGCGCTTCGACGCCGGCACGCGACTCGGCGACACCGGTGACGATGTCGATCTGCACGGCCTCGTTGGGCTGCAGCAGCACCGTCTGGCGAATGCAAACGACCGGATCGAGAATCGGCCCTGCACTGTTGGTCAGAGGCGACATGCCATCGAGTGCGGCGGGGGACGCCAGCGTCCGGCCGCGGCCGATGAACCGCAGGCGATCGGTCTCGTACGACGGCTCGCCCAGCGTGATGCCCCGCACCGCCATCGTGTGCGTCATCCAAGGGGGCCGCTCTTCAGCCGAGCGCGGACGGCGCGTGCCATAGATTGCCTGGCGGGCGGGGACCAGTTCGGTCTGCACGAACAGATTGCTGAAGCTCGGATGCACCTCGTCCTGCGCCTGCGTCGCCAGCACGACCTCCGCATAGCTGGTAACTTGCAGCGTGCGCGGCGTCTCGGAGCGGTTCGTCAGCGTCACGCGCCGCAGTTCGACGTCGTCCTCGGGCGAGACGCTGATCTGGGTGTACGTCTCGATCTGTTCGTCCGTGCGGCGGAACTCGGCCCGCGCTTGCGTGAAGATCGCTTCATAGGTCTTGCTGCGTTTCGTCGTCGGCTGCCAGGCGTTGGACCACAGCGTGCCGCTGTCCGCATCGCGCAGATAGCAAAAGCTGCCGTAGCTGTCGCACGTCGCATCCTCGCGCCAACGCGTCACCGCCAGGTCGCGCCACCGGCTGTAACCGCCGCCGGCGCTCGTCACGGCCACGTGGTAACGCCCGTTGGACAGCAGGTGGGCTTCCACCGCCGCGCTGTTCGGATCGGTGAACACCCGCATGCTGCCGGTTTCTTCCGCCGAAGCAAGACGCGTGGCTTTCGCTTCGCTCGCGTGGGGAAAAACCGGCGCAGTCGCCTTGGGAACGCGCTCTTGCAGCAGCAGATCGGCCGCCCGCAGCATGGGATCGGCCAGGAAGCGGCGCTGCATGGGCTTGTCCAGCAGCACGTACGCCAGCGCCAGGAGGCTCATGCCTTCGTGATGCGCCATGAACTGCCGCACGGTGACGCGATTCGCGCCGGGCGGCAAGCGTGAAGGGGTGTAATCGACCGCTTCGTAGAAGCCGTAGGCGCCTTGCTGGCCGTCGGCCGCCAGACGCTCGAGGTTGCGGCAGGCCGCCTCCGGCGCCACCATCAGCGCCAGCGCGCTCGCATACGGGGCAATCACCAGGTCTTCGGCCAAGCCGCGCTTCAAACCCAGCCCGGGCACGCCAAACGCCCGGTATTGATAGGTCTTGTGCTGATCGATGGTGTTGTAGCCGGACTCCGAAATGCCCCACGGCACGCCGCGCTGCCGGCCGTACTCGATCTGCCGGCGGACGACGGCGTGATAGGTGCGGTCGAGCAGCGTGTGCCCATAGTTGGGCATGATCAGCAGCGGCATCAAGTACTCGAACATCGAGCCGCTCCAGCTCAAGAGCGCCGGCACGCGGCCCGCGCTCGTCAGTAGACGGCCCAGCGCGAACCAATGCTCCTGGCCGAAATTACCCTGCGCGATCACGATGAAACTGGCCAGCCGCGCCTCGGAGGCCAGCAGATCGTAGAAGCTCGCATCGAGCCGCCGCTCGCTGACGTTGTAGCCAATGGCGAACAAATCGCGCGTGGAGTTATAGAGCAAGCCGAAATCCATCTCGACCAGGTCGCGGCACTGGGCGGCGACTTCCTCAAAAACTTGGATCCGCGCACCGGCATGCTGCGACGCCAGGGCCAGCGCGGCGTTCAACTGCACGAGCCAGTCTCTCGTCTCGGCGGGCGATTCTCGCAGCACCGCTTCCAGCAGCGGCAGCGCCGTTGATTGCAGCTCCGCGACATCCCGCAGCGTGGCCGCGGCGTCCAGACGCGCCAGCGTCTCGCGCAACTTGTTCAGCCGCTCGCTTTGCTCGCCAGAACCGCACTCCCACAGCCTCTCGGGAGGCGCAGGCAAGGCCAGCCACGCCGCCAGGTGCAGCAGGTCGGCGTGATGGTCGTTACAGGACCGCTCGTAGGCGCTCGCCCACCACGTCCACTCCGGATCGTTCCCCGCCGCCGCGGTCAGTTCGGCGGCGACCGCGGTCAGCCGCGAGAGCAAAGCGTATGCGGCGCCCAATGCCGTGGGAGCTTGAGCGAGATCTTCCATCTGGCGTTCGATCTTGCGCAGCACGTCGCCGCCGACCAGCGGCACCTCCGTGCGGCGGGCCACGTCCAGCAGCACGCGCAACGTATCGCACA
>JALOOE010000513.1 GCA_025454565.1 Anaerolineae bacterium | reverse complement strand
GATGTCGAGCCTGAGATAGATGACGATCAAGCTGGCGAGGAGGACGAGCATCACCAGCAAGCTCGCCGGGAACATGTTGTAGTGCCAGAGCAGGATCCACACGGTGTTAGCCAGGCAACTGAGCGCGAACCAATAACCCACACGCTGCAGCCGCGGGTTAGTCCGCTGGGCCGGCAGCGCCTGATAGATGCCAAACGCGATCAGCCCGATGTAGATCAGCCCCCAGATCGAAAAGACATAGCCCGCCGGCACAAAGAAAACGGGGAACCGGTCGGAAATCTCGCCCGTTTGCTGGCCATTGATCGGCAAAGCGTTGGCCAGGCCATTCACGGCGATCGTCACAACCACCGCGAGCACATTCACCCATTGGCGCACGATATCTTTGCGCACTGGCTACCTCCTGTGGCTTGGGTCCCTTCAGACCGGGACGGCTTGCCGCTCGGCGATCACGGTATCGAACAGTTTCAGGATGCGATCGGCGATGATCGGCCAACTGAAATCCTGCGCCGCGCGCAGTGAGTTGGCCTGAAGCTGCCAGCGTAGTTGGTCGCTCCTCAGCAGCCGCTCCAGCGCAGAAGCCAATGCCGCCGGATCGCGCTCCGGCACCAACAGCCCCGTCTCGCCGTCGCGCACCGTGTAGGTCAAACCACCTACGCGGCTGGCGACGACCGGCGTGCCGCACGCCATCGCCTCCAGCGCCACCATGCCGAACGATTCGTAGTGGGACGGCATCACCAGGACATCGGCCGCGCGGTAATAATCGGCCAACGTATCCTGGCCCTGCTTCCCCTGGAACGCCACGAGCTTTTGCAGGCCGAGCGCGTCGCGCAACGCGTGCAGGCGCTGCATCTCGGCCGTCATCTCCTCCACAGGCACGCTGGCGTCGCCGCCGACGATCACCACCGACAGGCATTCGGAACCCAGCGTGCAATTCTCGTCTTTGTCCATCAGGGCAATCGATTCGAGCAGCGTGTCGATCCCCTTGAGTGGCTCGATGCGGCCGACGAAGACGATCAGCCGGCGTTCAGTGTCGAGGCCGAGCTTCAAGCGGCTTTCGAGCTGCGATCCAGGAAAGAAGCGCAGCAGGTCGACGCCAGGCGGGATGACCTGGATCTTCTCCCGATCGGCGCCATAAAGCCGCACCATCTGCGTGCGGTCATGCGGGCTCCCGGCGACGAGCCGGTCGGCGCGGCGCATCAGCTCCCACTCGCATTGCAGGCGTTGCTCGGTGGCGATCTCGTGCGCGGCGCGCGCCACCTGGTTCTTCATGTGCCCCAGGGTATGGAACATCTGAACCATCGGCACGCTTGGCCCCCAGGCCCGCTGCAACTGCTGCCCCGCCACGCCCGACAACCAGTAGTGGCTGTGGATGACGTCGTAGCGGCGGTCGTTCTCGCATGCAAAGCGGGTCACACCGGCCGCGAATTCCGGCAGGTGATCGTAGATGACCTCCTTGCTGACGGGCCGCTCAGGCCCCGCCGGCACGTGGATCACCTGCGCCGTCGGCCCCAACTCATGCGAAATGCGGGGCACATGATCGTCCTGCGAGCGAGTGAACACATCGACGGTGACGCCGCGGCGTCCCAGCTCGATGGCGAGGTCGCGCACATAGACGTTCATCCCGCCCGTCTCTTTGCCGCCCAACATCGCCAGCGGGCAAGTGTGCACGCTGAGCATGCAGACGGTCAGATCGTCACGCCTGGGACGGGTGTTCTTTGCCGAGGGTGTGGCCTTAACCATGATAGATTGATCCGTGATGCGTGAAACGTCAAACGTCAAACGTGAAACGTGAAACGTGATAAATCAGCATTCATTCGCTGATTCGCCATTCGCCATTCGCTGATTCGCCATTCGCCGATTCGCCATTCGCTGATTCGCCATTCGCTATTCGCCATACGTCAACAGCGCCTGCACATCGGCGATGGCCTGGGTTCGATCGCGGAAGTGCACGGCTTGCATGCCGAACTTGCGCGCGCCATCGATATTGCGCGCGAAGTCGTCGACGAAGATCGCCTCTTCGGGGCGCACGCCCAGGCGAGTCGTCGCCAGCTCGTAGATGCGCGGGTCAGGCTTAGCCATCCCGACCTCAGCCGAGACGACAAGATCGTCCACGGCATCGGCGAGCGCAAACTTCCCGCCGATGATATCGCGCCCATCGGACCACGCGTTGCTGAGGATGCCGGTCTTGTAGGCCGGGCGCAGCCCACGCAGGAACGCCACGAGGGCCTCATCGCAGCGGTCACCCGAGAAGAAGTCGGCGCGCAGTTGCGCCAGCGCGTCGGCTTCGAGCTTGAAGGCTGCCGCCACGTGCGCCCAGACGGCCGCGGCCGGGATGCGGCCGACGGTCGCCTGCGCGGCCGCCTCGGAATCGAACACGGTCGCACCCAACACAGCGGGCGTCACGCCCAGACGTTCAGCCCACCTCAGCCGCGGACTCTGGTCTTCGGTGCGCACGATCACACCGCCGAAATCAAAAATTACTGCTCGGATGGTCATGGTCTCCCTTTCATATGAATGTAGCGATTTCGGCCAGCGGCTTGCGCCGGATATCGGGCACCAGGGCGCCGGGGGCCGGATAGCCGACGACCAGCAGCAGGAAAGGCCGCTCGTTGGCCGGGCGCGCCAGGATCTCGTTCAGGAAACCCATCGGGCTGGGCGTATGCGTCAGCGTGGCGAGGCCGGCATGGTGCAGCGCGGCGATCAGCAGGCCGGTCGCGATGCCCACCGACTCCTGCACGTAGTAGTGCCTGACTTTCCGCCCATCCGGCTCCAGTCCGTAGCTCTGCGCGAAGATGGCGATGAGGTAGGGCGCAATCTCCAGGAACGGCTTCTGCCAGTCAGTGCCGAGCGGCGCGAGCGCATCGAGCCATTCATCGCCGGCGCGCTGCTCGTAAAATGCCCGCTCCTCCGCTTCAGCCGCCTCCCGGATCTGCCGCTTGACGACCGGGTCGCTCACGACGACGAAGCGCCACGGCTGCATATTCGCGCCGCTCGGCGCGCTGCCGGCCGTCCGCAGACAATTCTCGATCACAAGGCGGGACACAATGCGATCGGAGAAGTGGCGCACCGACCGCCGACGCGCCATCTCGGCGGCGAACTCCGCCGCGCGCTCGGCCATCTGGTCGGGTGGGTATTCACGGGTGTCGAGAGGAACAAAGCCAGTTTCCATT
>JALOOE010000512.1 GCA_025454565.1 Anaerolineae bacterium | reverse complement strand
CGGCGCGTGCGCGCTGCCGACTCCGGCTTCCTCGTAGGCGGTTGTGACGGGGCCGCCGGCCAGCGGGCCGCTTGCGAGCGGGACACGGATCAGCTTCATTCGCATCCCCGTCCCGTCGGCGAAACATTCCATGTAGCCCCGGGTGGGGCGTTTGCCCGCCAGCACCTCGGGATGCGCCGGCATCAGCGAGATGATGACCTCCGTCTCATCGGGGTCAATGCTCGGCACGCCCGGCACCCATTCCGCGCCGAGATCCGGGATCAGGACGCGCTCCTCCAGCGTGTCGATGTGCACGGCGCGCACGGCGTGTCCGCCCTTGAACACGGCCCAGCGGCTGCGCGGGGCCATGCACATGCTGCCTGACACCCCCTTCCCGTCACCGACACCGTAGCCGCCCTTGTGCCACTCGCCATGCCCACCGATGCCGGGTATCGTGTCGATGAGCTGCGTGATGTCGCCCGTGGGCAGGTGACACTTGAAGATCGCGCTGCCGTCCTCGCGCGCTGACGCGAAGATCAGGAACTCACCGTCGGCAGAGAAGCCGATGTTCGTGTGGTAGTTCGGGGACTGGTTGTATAACCCACGCGTGGTGACGCGGCGCACCTTCCGCAGCGTCCACGGGTCGCGATACAACTCCGATTCGTTCCAGGTCTCACCTTTGCGGGCCATTCCTTTTCCTCCTTCATCGGTCACTTGCGGGTGACCGGCATCATCCTGCCTCGGCCAAACGCGCGCGCGCTCACCTTCAGGATCACGCCGCCCGACCACCGCTTGTATTCTGTGCGGCGCAGGATCGGGTTGCTGCGATCTTCTTGCACCAGGCGCTCGATGGCGGGCGACACGACCGGATAGTCGAACGGATCCACCTGATCTGGCTTGAGCTCGGCCGACGGCGGGCGGTCGAGGATGAAGTCGGGGATCACATGCCGTTGCGCGTTGAACCAGCGCGCCAGCGCGTACACATCGGGCTTCGTCAGGTCGCCGATGGGACTGAGCATCCCGGCCAAGTCGCCGTAGAGCGTGCCATAACCCAGCGCCAACTCGGTCTTGTTGCTGGTGTTCAGCAGCACGCCGCCGTGATGGTTCACGAAGCTCATCAGGATCAACGCGCGCAGCCGTGCCTGGACATTTTCTGCCGTCGTTCCGCCCGCCGCCAGATCGCCGAGCGTCTCCTCCGCGGCGACGTGCAGGCGCTCGATCTCGACCACGTGCAGAGCGATGCTCAGGGCGTCAGCCAGCTCGCGCGCCGAGCTGGTGGAGCGTGGATCGGAGTAGCGAGACGGGATTGCCACGGCCGAGACGTGCTCCGGCCCCAACGCCTCGGTCGCGATGGTCGCTACTAGCGCCGAGTCAATGCCGCCCGACAGCCCCAGCCAGGCGTGTTTCAGGCTGTTCTTTTGCACGAAGTCGCGCACGCCCAGGGCGAGCGCATGGAAGATCTCGGCTTCCCAGCGCTCTCCGCCCGGCAGCGCGCTCGCCCCGGCCTTCTCCCTCCCAGGGCGAGGGAATTCGACCACACGGACATCGGATGCGAAGCCTGCCAGCCGGTTGAGTAGCGCGCCATCGCCATCGAGGGCAAAGCTCCGGCCATCGTAGATCAACTCATCGTTGCCGCCGCATAGATTGGCGTAGACCAGCGGACGGCAGGGACGCCGCGCTGCGGCCAGCCGCTCATCGAGAACGCCCCGGCTATATGGCGCTGCGGCCAGGCAGACCAGCGTCTCGGCGCCGGCGGCGATCAGCTCCGCGGCCGGCGATGGCTCGCGCCCTTTGTCGTCGAGATCATCGCCGAAGAGGATGCCTACGCGCTGACCGGCCACGGTGATTGGGCTGGGTGGCGACCCCGGCACGAACCATCGCGGCTCGGCGAAGACATCGTGCGCGGGCAGGATGCGCTTGGCAGCGACCAACTTGGCTGCGCCATCTTCCAGCAGCATCGCCGCGTTGTACATGCCCGGATGGTGCGGCGGCTGGCGGTCGGCGGGGGCCAGCGTGCCGACCACGACCGGCGGGCCATCGGCGACGCGCTGCGCCAGATCTGCCGTGGCCGCTGCGACAGCCGGCGCAAAGCTCGGATCGAACAAGATATCACGCGGGTGGCAGCCGGGGATCGCCAACTCGGGCAGGACGACCAGGCCAGCCCCGGCGCGCGCAGAGGCCGTGACCGCCTCGATGCACCGCGCGACGTTCCCCTCCAGGTCCCCGACCGTCGGGTTGATCTGTGCCAGGCCGATTCTCATGGAAACTCGCTCGCGACCGCTTCCAGCAGGTTGAGCGCCTCCCACACGCTGTCGCGACGGAAGCAGACGGTGTCGCCGAGCATGAAGGTGCGATAGCCCAAGCTGAGCAGGAATGCTACGTCGCCGATGTCAGCGCTGGATGGTACGGGGCTGCGGTCGAGCGAGTCGAAGATACGGCTGGCAACCACCGCTTCCGGGTCGGCAGCGATGATCTCGCGCAGCGCGCCGACGATCCGATGCGGCCGGATGACCTCCACGTAGAGATCGCCGCGCGCGGCCATCAGCCGGCCGACCGAGGCGCCGTATCGCTGGGCAAACGCCAGCCCGGCCAGCGACTCGACCTTCAGGATCACTTCCGCATCGGGCAGCAGCTCGCGCACTTCTGCCACGTCCGCCGGCTGCTCGATGTAGGAGAGCATAACCTGGCGCAGCCCCAGCTCCGCCATCGCGGCCAGGTACGCCCGGTCCGTCTCGGTCAGCGTGCCCTCGATCTGCAACGAGGGGTGGAGGATGTTGACCGATTCGCCCGGCCCGACCAGCCGGTGCGGGCCATCTTCCAGGATCAGCCGAGCGCCATCTACCGCGGCGATGCGCAGCGTCTCGGCGCCGTCCGACAGATAGGCGTCTACCGGCGTCTCAACGCGCAGCGAATGGCTCACGCGCAGTTCGGTGTAGGGCGGGATGGCCGCGCCGACCACGCGCAGTTGCCGTCCCTTCAGATCCACCCAGAGCGGTTGGCCCAAGCGGGCCAGCCGTGCCAACGTCTCGGCTGGCCCGCCCCGCAGCGGCATGACGGTGTTCAGCCGCAGCCCACACACGAGCGGGTGCCGAGCGACCTCGTCCAGGTAGGGCGCATAGGGTGGGGCCGTGACGATGGCGCGGACGATCATAGCTTGAGCGTGGTACCGCAGTAGACGCAGCGAAACATCCAGGCCGT
>JALOOE010000511.1 GCA_025454565.1 Anaerolineae bacterium | reverse complement strand
TTCATCGGTCACCGTTCACAGTTCCCCATTCAATGCTCGAGACCGCCGCCCCCGGCATGGCCGCGATGATGGTGTCGATGGCTTGTTGGGTGGGAATGATCAAGTGCGAGTATCTCCGAGTGTCTGTTGGATCTGTCGCTTCGTATCAGCCGGCCGCCGGCTCGGACGCGCGTCCCAGCAGCCGCAATTCGCGCCAGTGGCTGGCTAACGCCGCGCGCCAGGTGGCGTGGCAGGTGTAGCGGATGCCGAACTCCTCGCACGTCGCGGCCACGATCGGCGCAAGACGCGGGTAGTTCAGGTGGCAGACGTGCGGCAGCAGGTGATGCTCGATCTGGAAGTTCAGCCCGCCGATGTACCAGCTCAGCAGCCGGTTGGCTGGCGCGAAGTCCACGGTTGTCTCGACCTGGTGTATGGCCCACTCGTTGTCGATGTGCGGCGGACGGCCCACCGGCGCCGGGAACGCGGCATCGCCGCTGATGTGCGCGAGTTGGAAGACCACGGCCATGATCAGGCCGAGCGTCAGCATCACGATCACGAAGCCGATCAACACCTGCCACCAGGGGAAGACCAGCAGCGGCAGCGCGAACATGATCACAATGAAGAACAGTTTGCCGACCCAAAACGTGACCTTGTCCGTCGCGTTCATCTTCGGGTAGACGTGGTTGGCGTCCGATTTGCCCATCAGCACCATCATGAAGTCGCGCATGATGAAGTCGAAGGCGATGAAGCTGTACACGAGAGGGAAATACCAGGCCTGGGCCTTGTACAACGGCTTCCACGGCTCGCGGGGGGTGAGCCGCATGAAGCCGAACGCCTCGACATCGTCATCGTAGCCGGCGATATTGGTGTAGGTGTGATGCCACACGTTGTGCTTGGTGCGCCAGCGAAATCCGCTCATGCCCAGCATCTCGGCGCTGAGGCTGACCAGCTTGTTGACGCGCGGGTTATCGGAGTAGCCGCCATGGTTGGCGTCGTGCATGACGTTGAAGCCGACCGAAGCGATGGCCATCGCCCACACCACGCACAAGATGACGTTGATCAGCGGCGGGAGATTGCCGAGCAGCAAGAGCAGGTACGCGCCCAGCCACCAGGCCAGGGCGACCGCCGTCTTGAGGTACATGGCCGGCACGTCGCGCGCGGGGAGGCCGTTGTCGGCCAGATAGGCGTCGACACGCTCGTTGAGCACCTTTCGGAAACCGCGCTGCTGCGTGAACTGGAGACGTCGGGCGGCAGGTTTCGCCGCGATCTTGGCATTGGCGGAAGTAGACAATCGATTCTCCTCCTTCATAGCTATGCTTGTTAGCGCCTGTCATGATACAGCCAGCAGGCGAGCGACGCAACCTCAGAGGCGTAACGCGTAACAGCGCAATCTCCGCGCGATGTCTGCAAGAATATGACTTTGGGCGGCTCAGGCGTTCAGACCCCCGTCGCCAGTGTTCGCATGCGAGCCGCAGTCGCGGCCAGGGTTGGCCAGTCGCCCAGGTAGGCATTATACGCAAGGTGATCGAGCCCGATATGCAGATAGCAGGCCATCAGTCTCGCCGCTTTGTCTGCGGGCGCATAGCCGCCTTCTCGCCAACGCCGCTCGAGTTCCGATCTCAGGGTGCGCATGTCCAGGTGGGGAAGCCAGGGCGCCCAGAACTCGAACCACGCCAGGTCGTAGAGGTGGTCACCATAGAGCGAGCAGCCCCAATCGAAAACCGCTGAAATCCGCCCAGCGCCGACCAGGACGTTGCGGTTGATCAGGTCGCAGTGCACCAGGCAGCGGGGCACTGCAGCGCTCGCCACGCGCTCGAGCAGCGCGAAGCCCCACGTGAACGCCGCATCGCCCTCGCTCGAAGCCGCCAGCCGTTCTCGCCAGCCGTAGGTGCGGCGGTCCGGCGTATCTTCGCCAACCGCTAACAGATGGTCTCTCCAACTGGCACGGGGCGCCTGACCGTCCGCTCCCCAACCACCGAACCCTGAAGTGGACGACAAATCGGTCATGCGCATGGCTTCCAGGGCCGATACGACCGCAGGGACGATGGCGAGCCACTGGGTAGAGCTGAGACTCTCCAGCGGGACGCCGTGAGCCCGTCTGGCGATGGCGTAGTACCCATCGAAGGCTTGCCCGACATCGAGCACCTCCGGGATCGGCAAATCCGGGACGGCGTAGGCCGAAGCAAGCTGATCTTTGCGGAAATCTTCGAGGTGCTTGCCGAAGCGGATCACCAACGCCTCGTCGCCCCGGCGAAAGCCGAAACAGCGCGACCAGGCGCCCTCGCCGATGAGCGCGAGATCGGCCGGCGCGTTGCCGAAGTAGCTCACCAGGAATGCCTGGGCCTGACTGGCGTCGATCCCTTCAGGTTGGTTGCGAGGCGTCATGTGGGGCGACACTCCACCACAAAGTGGCCGGACGGCTGCGCTCCGGCGGCGATCAGTGCCAGCCCGGCCGCCTGCGCCAGCGCCCGGAACGCGGTGGCGATCCGCAGCGTCGCGGCCACGTGCACGCACCACGGGGTGCATAGATCGCTCAACTCGCTGAGACTCGGGACTGAATGCATTGGCATTGCGATAATGCGATACTACCCTCAAACCGGTGATGGGTTGCGCGACCGGAATCCTTGTTGATGCCAGTACGGATAGGCCGGGGTCCTCGCGCTGGCTGCATCCAGGCGGGCGACTTGGTCGGACGTCAGCGCCCAGCCGACGGCGCCCAGGTTATCGCGCAACTGCGCTTCGGTGCGCGCGCCGATGATCAGCGTCGCCACCGACGGCCGCCGGAGCAGCCAGTTGAGCGCCACCTGCGGCACGCTTTTGCCCGTTTCCAGCGCCACTGTATCCAGGGCATCCACCACCCGATAGACGTATTCGTCATCGACCGGTGGCCCGCCCTCAGCGGCCATCCTGCTCTGCAGGCGGCTCGTTTCGGGCAACGGCGCGCCGCGGCGGATCTTGCCGGTGAGTCTACCCCACCCCAGCGGACTCCAGACGACGGCGCCCACCCGCTGATCGAGCGCCAGCGGCATCAGCTCCCATTCGTAGTCGCGGCCGATCAGGGAGTAGTAGGCCTGGTGCGCCACATAGCGCGCCAGCCCATACCGTTCCGAGACCGCCAGCGACTTCATCAGATGCCAGCCCGAAAAGTTCGAGCAGCCGATGTAGCGGATTTTGCCGGCCCGCACCAGATCGTCGAGCGTGTGCAGCACTT
>JALOOE010000510.1 GCA_025454565.1 Anaerolineae bacterium | reverse complement strand
CTCGCTGCCACCCAGCCGCAGTGCGCTGCCACAGCCCATCGTCGTAGGTCGCCACCCACAACGTGCCGTCCGGGCTCGTCACGATGCCGTTGACCACGATATTACCGAAGCTGTTGCCCTCCGGCGTGCGCACCGGCTGCACCTGGCCGCCCGCTGAACTATACAGACCATCGCGCTCGGTGCCATACCAGAGCGTTCCATCGCGGCCGCGATGGACGGCGTTGACACGCTTTCCGGTCAGTTCGTTCACCGGCTGAAATACGCCGGTCGCATCCAACCGGCTGACGCCATGCTGTGTACCGAAATGCAGTGCGCCGGATCCATCCTGGCCCAGGGAGTAGACAGGCAGGCCCGCGATCCCCGATGAGGGCCCGTAGAAAAACCATTTGCCTGCCGGCGTCCGGTAGCCGACGCCGGCGCCTGTGCTCACCCAGATCTGGCCCCGACTATCCTGATACAGCGCCAGGATCCGATTATCGGGCAAGCCGTTGGCCTTTGTGAAACGCTGCCAGGTTAGGCCATCCCACATCAACAAGCCAGTTTCGTCGGTGCCGACCCAGGTTCGCCCATCGCTATCGGTCAGGATCGCGGAGATGCGCTGTCCCACCACCGCCTCGTCATTGATCGGCGCCCACATCTTCCCCGCGTACCGGTTGACGCCCGCCAACGTGCCCGCCCATAGGCCGCCATCGTTATCCAACGCCAGGGCGCGCACGTAGTCGTTGACCAGACCCCCCGGCTGCGCGTGCTGCCAGTCATCGATTGACCCAGGCGCCCGGTTGATGACTGCGCTCACCAGCCCCTGATCGGTGCCTGCCCACAGCGTGCCGTCGTGGTCCGGCGCCAGGGCGAAGACTTGCGGCCTTTCGCCGCTTTCATTGAAAGTAAACGGCTGCCAGTTGCCCTTCTCGTAGAAGAACAGCCCTTGCTCCGTGCCGGCCCAAATACGCCCGCCCTTCTCGACCCACAGCGCAAAGACATTGCCCTTCAGCGGGCTGGCGCCGTTGAGATTCTGCCACGCGCCGGCGGAGTCCCGCCGCCAGACGCCCTGCTGCCCGGTACCAACCAGCAGTGAACCATCGGTTCCACGCACGAGAGACCAGATCTCCACCCCGCTGAGTCGGCTCTCCGGCGTGACGCGCTCGCCATCCACCTTCGCCAGGCCGCGCGCCGTGCCCACCCATGCGCCGCTGCCATCCGCCAGGAGCGCGCGAACGTCATTGTCGGGCAATCCCTGCGCGACGGTCCAGCGCTGCGCGCATCCGCTGCCATCAGCCGCGCAGCGTCCCACGCCGCCGCCACGCGTGCCGAACCAGAGCGCGCCGTCCTTCGCCTGAGCGATTGTGCGCACCCGGCCCGGCGGCAAGCCATCCCGTTCACCAATCGAATGCCAGCGGCCATCATATCGGCTGGCGCCAGCCTCCGTCCCAAACCACAGCGCGCCGTCTTGCGCCGGGAGTATGGCGAAGACGCTGCCCGACCCAAGGCCATCGTTCACTGTAAAGGTCTGCCACAGGTCGCCGGGACCGCCTTCAGAGTGCATCAAGCGAGGTGACAGCCAGAGCGCGACCGCGCAGAGGATGGCAAAAACGGCAATCAAACGGCCATATCGGAACTTGCGTTCCACAAAAAAACCTATTATAATTGACACCATCACTCCCTTCATAGTCTCACACTCAGCGCAACACCCCGGTTGCGAAACAGGGGCGATGTAGCGTGTATCCGAAACCAGCGAGGCTGGGTCAACTTGCCGCGGGCATGGATATTTCGGTAGGAACAGAGTAGAGAGGAGGCAGGCATGAACGCCACGTTAGGTATGGCACTTCTCGTCCTGTTGACCGCGGTCGCGGTTGTCTGGCCTGGAGCCAAATTGGCGCCATCAGCCAACCCTTTGAGCGAGATCAGCGATCACCTCTACGTCACCGTTTCCGGCGCGGAAACCAGGAATGCGACCTGGCGGTTGGGCGACATGGCACGGGCGACTGCGCAATGCCCAAACCCCTACATCGTGCGATCTGGCGAAACCTTATACTCGATCGCGGCACGCTGCAATGTCAGCGCCGCCAGCATCAGACAGGTGAACCGGCTGAAATCGGATCGCGTCTGGGTTAGCCAGAGGCTCATAATTCCCGCGTCGCCGGCCACACCACCGGGGTCGCGTCCTCGTCCGGTCCACCCGACACCCCAACCATAGATCGGGCTGGTTGGGCTGCACTTCGACGACCATGATATCACATGCGGCGCGAAAACGCAATTGGGTTATTTGACGATCGTCGCCTCGACCAATGCCGCGGCGACCTGTGGGGCGGTGATCGGCAGGCCTGCGGCGACCTGGGCGACGTTCGAGCCGCTGGCCTGTTCGTGAGCCGAGCCGGGCGCCGAGCCCACTGCACCAACGAACGCATGTCCCCAGCGGAAATGGCTGCGCAGATCGGCGGCGACGCCCAGGGAGCGCAGGGCATCGATCGCATCGCTCCCCAGGTTCATCGACGCCTCATCGCGCGCGGCCCCTGCCACGACGGCCCCCGGCGGGAGCGCGCGCACCCAGGCCGCCAGTCGCGCCGACGCAGCGGGATCGCCATGCGTATCGAACGCGTCCGCGGCAAGCAGACGCCCGTCGCCAGGGTTCCACGCCACGAGGTTGTACCCGCGCCGATTGGGCGAAAGGTCGACGCCGTCGGCAAAGATGTGCGCAAAGTCGCCGGTTTCCTGGCCAGCGCTCCGCACCACGAGCGAGGCGAGACCCGGGATGCCGGCTGGCCTGGCGGCCTGTGCGGATTGTGCTGCTTGAGCTGCCGGCGCGAGCGTCGCAAAACGCAGCCGCACGTCGCTCAACGGCGGTCGCGTAGGGACGGATGGCAGATCAAACGTCAGCAGGCCGCGTTCCTTCGAGAGCGACTGCGTTGCGACCGGCCGGCCGTCCACGATCAGCGTCACCGATTGCTTGGGGGCCAACGCCCACATGTCGAGCTGCAATTGCCGTGCTCGCGGTCCCAGTGGCAACAGCAGGCGCGTTTCGTCTCGTTGCGCATAGATCGCCGCGCCGAGACCGGGTGGACTCCACCCTTCGGCCAGTACCATGCGTCCGGCATCCGTCTCGACGGGAAAACGCGTCGGCGCGGCCAGATCATCGGCAAGCCGATACAGAGCCAGATTGCCGCTCTCGCCCACCAGCGTTACCGGCAACAACTG
>JALOOE010000509.1 GCA_025454565.1 Anaerolineae bacterium | reverse complement strand
CGCGCATCCTTGGCGATCTCGGCCAGCGGCTTCTTGTCGCAGTCGCGCACCACGGTGACGACCAGGCCGGTCTCGCGGGCCACGGCGATGCCGACGTTGACCTGGTCATGCACATGGATCTCGCTGCCCGCGAACGAAGCATTGATGTTCGGAAACTGCCGCAATGCCAGCGCCGATGCCTTGATGATGAAATCGTTGACCGAGATCTTGTCGCTTTCCGGCAGCAGGGCGTTGAGCTGACTGCGCAGCGCCATCGCCGCGGCCATATCCACGTCCATCGTGATGTAGAAGTGCGGCGCAGTGGTCTTGCTCTCCACCATGCGGCGGGCGATGGTCTGGCGCATGCCGGTGAGCGGCACGGCGCGGTAACCCTCCATCGTCGGTTCGTAGGACGGGATGGCCATCGGCGGCGTTACCGACAGCGCCGGCGCGGCCTTTGCGGCTTTGGCGGCCTGATCTTGCGCGGCCAGATACGCCTCGATATCGCGCTTGATGATGCGCCCGGCAGGCCCGCTGCCGGGCACCTTGTTGATGTCGATGCCGAGCTCGGCGGCCATGCGCAGCGCCACCGGCGACGCCGCCAGCCGTCCGCCTTCCAGCGGTGCAGCAGCTTTGTCTGCCTGCGTAACCGGCTCAGCCCCAACCTCGCCCCTGGCCTCAACCTTAACCTCGGCCTTGGCCTCGGCCTTCGTCACGCCAAGTGCGGCCAGATCGATCTGCTCGCCCGCTTCGCCGATCACCGCGATCGGCACGCCGATGGGCACGCTCTCGCCGGCGGGCACCAGGATCTTATGCAGGACGCCGGCGCGAAACGCGGGCACCTCGACGCTGGCCTTGTCGGTCTCAATGATCGCGATCGTCTCGCCCTGGCCGACCGCATCGCCTTCTTTCACGACCCACTCGCCCAGTTTCCCCTCGCGCATATCGAAGCCCAATTTGGGCATATTGATGAGTTCTGCCATGTCAATCTCCTCGCGTAGGAGTCAGGGGGGCAGGTGTCGGGAGACAGGGGGCAGTGCAGCATACGTCAAACGTCAAACGTGAAACGTGATGAGTGATAGGTGATAGGTGATCCCTGATCCCCGACTCCAGTCTCTCCTGATCCCTGACTCCTGACTCCTGTCTCCTGATTCCTACCGCAAATACATCACATCCTTCACCGCGGCGATGATATCGTCCGCCTGCGGCAGCGCCATCTGCTCCAGGCGGCGGTTGTAGGGCAGCGGCACCTCGGCCTGGGCCACGCGGCGCACGGGCGCATCCAGGTAGTCGAACGCCAGCTCGGTCACGCGGCTGGAGACCTCCGCGCCGATGCCGAATGAGCGCCATCCCTCTTCGACCACGACCAGGCGGTTGGTCTTCTTGACCGACTCGATGATCGGCTTCACGTCCAATGGCCGCAGCGTGCGCAGATCGACGATCTCGGCCGAGATGCCCTCGCCCGCCAGCTTGTCGGCGGCTTCCAACGACACCTGAAGCATCTTCGAGTACGAAACGATGGTGACGTCCTGGCCTTCACGCTTGACATCGGAGACGCCGATGGGGACAAGATAGTCCTCGTCATCGGGCACCTCGCCCTTCACCTGGTACAGGGTGGCGTGCTCGATGAAGAAGACCGGGTCGTCGTCGCGGATGGCCGACTTGAGCAGCCCTTTGGCGTCGGCGGGCGTACCGGGTGCGACGACCTTCAAACCGGGGAAGTGAGCGAAAACCACGTCGGGCGTCTGCGAGTGGGTGGCGCCCAATTGACGGCCCCCGCCGCCCACCGTGCGGATCACCATCGGCACCCGGATGTTGCCGTTGAACATGTAGTGTAGCTTGGCGGCATGGTTGACGATCTGATCCAGCGCCAGGAAGGCGAAGTTGATCGTCATCAGCTCGGCCACGGGCCGCAGCCCGGCGATCGCGGCACCGACGCCCGCGCCGACGATCACGCCCTCGGCGATGGGGGTGTCACGGACGCGTTTCTCGCCGAACTCGTCCAGGAACCCGCGCGTCACGGCATAGGTGCCGCCCCACTTGCCGATCTCCTCGCCCATGATGAAGACCCGCTCGTCACGGTACATTTCCTCGCGCAGCGCCGCGCTGATGGCCTCTCGAACTGATAGGCGTGCCATGTGCTCTCCCCTCCCCGCTTACCGTTCCCCGATGGGGTTGACGTAGATGTGCTCCCAGAGCGCGGCATCTTCGGGCTCGGGGCTTTCTTCGGCGAATTTGGTGATGGCGTCCACCTCAGCCGCGACTTCCTGCTGGAGGCGCGTGAACTCGTCGAAGGTGGCGGCGCCTTCCCCCGTCATCTTGTCCTCGACCCGGCAGAGCGGATCGCGCTCGCGCCACAGCTCGATCTCGGCCTTGGTGCGATAGCGCTCGGGGTCGCCCATCGAGTGCCCGACATAGCGGTAGGTGATGGCTTCCAGCAAGACCGGGCCCTCCTGACGCGCATAGGCCAGCGCCTCGGACATGACCTCGTAGGTCTCGATCACATCCTGACCGTTGTACTGGCGATTCTCGATGCCGTAGGCGCAGCCCTTCTCGTAAATGTTGGTCAGCGCCGACGCGCGACCGACCTCGGTGCCCATGCCGTATTGGTTGTTCTCGACGAGGAAGACCACCGGCAGCTTCCAGATGGCCGCCAGGTTCATCGACTCGTGGAAATAGCCGATGTTGGTGGTGCCTTCGCCCAGCACGCACAGCACCGCGTCGGGCTTCTCCTCGTAGCGCACCGCCAGGCCGACGCCCGTCGCCAACGGCAGATGTCCGCCGACGATCGCATGACCGCCCCAATAGTTGCGCTCTGCGCTGGCCAGATGCATCGAGCCGCCCTTGCCGCCGCTGACGCCGGTGGCTTTGCCCAATAGCTCGGCCATGACTGCACCAGCGTCAAGCCCGCGTGCAATCGCCCAGCCGTGATCGCGATAGGCGGTCAACAAATGGTCGTCATCGCCTAGCGCCTTACAACTGCCGACAGCGATGGCTTCCTCGCCAATGTAGAGATGCAGGAAGCCGCCGATTTTGCCCTCGGCATACAGCTCCGCCGATTTCTCTGTCAGTGCTCGTGCCACTTCAGAGAACCTCCTTGAACGAGCCTATCTCGTCTGATAACCATGCAAGTATGCCATAATTGGAGCCACGCGCCTAGTTCACAGGGGCAGCGTTGCGCGCGTGAGACGTGAAACGTGATGCGTGAAACGTGAGAGTTGATCACTCGTCAGGCATCGCGTTGCGCCGCCGCCTTCTCCTGTTCGCGGCTCGGCAGCAACAAATAACCGAGCGTCGCAATCAATTGCAGGCCGCCGATAACCAGTAGCGCCGACCGTGTGCCCACCAAACCCGCCAGCGCTGCGCCGAGCAGCGGCCCAATTGCCAACGCGATGTTGTTCAGCACATTCGTCACCGCCGCAAAGCTCGGCATTCGACCCGCCGGCGACGAAATCAGCATCATGTCAAACAGGCCGATATCGATGCCGGCAACCGTGAATCCCCACAGCGCTGCCGCCGGCAGCAGCCATTCCACGGATGGCGCAAGCGCCGTCAATACGGGATAGAACGCCAGGCCCGCGCCGCAACTCAGCAGCAGCCCCCGATGCCCGATGCGGCTCGCCATACGCCCCCAGACCCAATATCCTAGCACCAAAGCGGCATAACCGGCTGTACCGCGCAACCCAATCCACGCATCGCTCGCGTGCAACGTCTGCACCCAATAGACGCTGTATAAACCCGCGGGCATCATCAGCGTCAGGCGAGCCGCGAAACTGGCCGCGTTGAAGCGAACAAAGGGGGGATGGGCCACAAAGGCGCGCAGAAAGTGGCGCAAACGGACAAGCCGCGGCAATGGCGCTTCTTTTTCGCCTGGCGCACTCTGTCCTGACTGAGCCTCGTCCGGTTCGCGCACAAAGGGCGTTACCTCGATCTTGCTGAAGTAATACATGTTCATCAAGGAGGCGCCGAACGAGATCATGAAGACGATCTGATAACCCAGCGGGAAGGCCGTGCGGTCGAGCATGAAGCCGAAGATCGCGATCATAGTGCCCGAAACCAGCGACATCAGCCCCCACCGCGTGCCGTTGAACTTGGCGCGACGTTCTGCAGGGATCGCTTTCTGCATCACGCCAGCGAATGCCGGGATGTGGAGCGCGCTCGGCAGGGAAGCCAGCGTCCAGAGGAGGACGACGGTTATCGGCAGATAGGCCGCGGGCACGAACATGGGCGCGAGCGCAATCAACGGATAGAAGATGCGGGACAAAAAGACCGCCCGCACCAGCACTCGCACCAGGTTGCTTTGCCGCTCGACGTACGCCCCACCCGGCAGGAAGGTCACGATGCCGATCATGGATGGCAGCGACGTCAACAGACTGATGACCGATGGTGTCGCGCCCAGCCGCGCCAGGAAGACCGACAGATACGTGAAGATACCGCCCTCAATCGGCCCAAACCACGCGCCGCTGAGGAGCAGGTTGCGGTAGTTACGATCTTCTACGGTTGCGACATTCCGACCGAGGACGAAGCTGCCCAACCCGGCGCCCAGTTTGCGCATTGATGGTATCTGCATGGCACGATTGTACATCGGGGAGAGCGCAGGACAAAACGAGGTATCAGCGCTGGGCTATGGGTTGTTCTCCGCGATCCATCGATCGACGAGCGCCTTGGCCTTGACGCTCGGAATGGCGAAGCCGACCCCCTGGACATCGCGTCCGGCTTCGGGATCGCTGGAGCGCAGTGTCAACGTGACGATCCCGACCAACTCGCCGCGCATGTTGATCAGCGCGCCGCCCGAGTTGCCACGGTTGATCGCCGCGTCGGTCTGGATCAGCCCACCGCTCAGCGAATTGTCTTCCATCGGTACGGCTCGCCCCAGCCCGCTGATGACGCCGGTGGTGATGCTGTTCGTCAGCGCGCCCAGCGGGCTGCCGATCGCCATGACGCTTTCGCCGAGCCGTAACGCGTCGGAATCCCCCCAGGGCATGGTGTTGTAGTCTTTTCGGCGCACCAGCTTCAACAGCGCCAGATCAGTTTTGGCGTCACCATTGACATAAATCGCCGGCAGTCTCTCGCCGCCGTACGTCACCAGCAACGTTTCCGCTTGCTCGACAACGTGATAGTTCGACAAGATATAGCCGCGCGGGTCGATCACGACGCCCGAACCGGAGACGATCTCGTTTCCCTTCCGGGTGTCTTTGCTGCTCTTCCCGCGGATGACAAAGATCGTCACCGCAGATGGGTTGACTTTCTCGACCAGATCGGCCAGATTGGTCACGTTGTAAGCCGCGAGCGCCGTCGGCGTCGTCGTGGGTGACGCCGTGGGCATGGGCGTCGGCGTCTCGGTGGGCGTGGACGTCGGCGTCGGCGTGGGTGACGGCAGGACGGTGGCTGTAAGCGTGGGGCGCGGCGTGCGCGTCGGCGTGGCCGTGCCGAGCAGCGCCACATACGCCGGGCTCCAGTTCGTCACGGCCCACAGCGCGACGACCCCGCCGATCAGCCCGCTCAACAGCGCGACGATCAGCAGGGAAACCAGACCGCGGCTGTCAAACGTGCGCACGGCTGAGGCTCCCTCCGCTTACCCTCACAGGATCTCGATCCCTGCGCCATCGACCACATCGCCGATGGCCCACGCCTCCTGGCCGCGCTCCCGGAAAAAAGCCAGAAAGTCGTCGAGCCGGCCGTTCGGCACGACCACCAGCAATCCGCCGGAGGTCTGCGGATCATGCAGCAGCGTCTCTTGCCAATCAGCGATGGGCCGGCGATAGGTGACCAGCCCGTTGTAGAACGCATGGTTGTTGTGCGCCCCGCCGGCGAACACCCAGCCCTCGGCATATTGCAGCGCGCCCGGCAACCACGGCAGCGCGTCGAAACGGATGCGGAAGCGCACGTCACCGGCTGTCACCATCTCCGATGCGTGCCCGATCAGCCCGAAGCCGGTGATGTCGGTCGCCGCG
>JALOOE010000508.1 GCA_025454565.1 Anaerolineae bacterium | reverse complement strand
CTTTGATTTGGGGTGCGTCCTCCTGGCTTTCGTAATCGGAGGGCGGCTCTACAGCAAGAAGGTGGGACTGTTGGCCGCGGCGCTCTACGCGTTCGCCGTCCTGCCGCTCCAACAGTCGCACTTCTATACGGTTGACACCTTCGGTACGTTCTTCGCCATGCTGACCTTCTATTTCGCCGTGCGGGTTGCGCAGGGCGGGGAGGGTGGTCGGACGGGGGGCGGCTGGGGCAGCTATCTGGGCCTGGGCGCGAGCCTGGGCGCAAGCCTGGCGTCGCGCATCAATCTGGCGCCGCTCGCCGGCATCGCATTGCTGGCCGCAGGGATCCGGCTGTGGGACGACTGGCATGGGCTGGCTGGGAGACGAGAGGCGGATGGCGGTCGCCTCGCGCGGGTGTGGTTCGGCACGCTGATCCAGGCGACGCTGTTCCGGCTGCTGCTGATGGGGCTGGTGACGATCGCCGTCTTCCGCATGGCCCAGCCGTATGCGTTCGGCGGAACCACCCTGTTGGATTTCAGCCTGGCCCAGAAGTTCCGCGATAACATGGCGCAGATCAGCCTCCTCATCAGCGGAGGCGCCGATTATCCGCCCGGCCATCAGTGGACGGGCCGCACGCCGTTCGTCTTTCCGTTCGTCAACATGGTGGTGTGGGGGCTCGGCGTTCCACTGGGGCTCACCGCCTGGGCCGGCTGGGCGTTGGCCGCGCTGCAGGTCATCATCGGGCTGACGCGTGTCCCTGGACGGCGTCCGACGCCGCCTTTCCGTGCGCATCTGCTGCCCGTGGCCTGGATCGGCGGGATGTTCCTCTGGCAGGGTCTGCAGTTCGTCCAGTCGATGCGCTATCTGCTGCCCATCTATCCGCTGCTGGCGATCATGGCGGCCTGGCTGCTGTGGTATCTGGTGGAGAAGGCTGGAAGCTGGAGGCAGGAAACTGGAAAGTCGAAGCTGGAAGCTGGCGACCAGGAGTCAGGAGTCAGGAGTCAGGAGTCAGAATCAGCGGGGGGTAGCCAACCCCCAACCTCCAAGCTCCCGCCTCCAGTCTCCAGGCTTCGTTATCTCGCCTACGCGCTGATGGTCGCCGTCACCGTGCTGACGATGCTGTGGGGCTGGGGTTTCCTGTCGATCTACCGGCGACCGCTGTCGCGCATCGAGGCCTCGCGCTGGATCTATGCCAACGTCCCCAAAGGGAAAGTCATCGCGAACGAGCATTGGGACGACGGGTTGCCCATGCGCGTGGAGGGCAAAGACGGCTTCGGTACGTGGGGCTACAAGGGGCTGAGCTCCTCCAGCGACGGCAACATGCAGATGTATTCGGAGGATGTGCCAGAGAAGCGCGAGCTGCTTTACAAGTGGCTCAACGAGGCTGACTATCTCGTCCTTTCCAGCAATCGGCTTTGGGGTTCGATCCCGCGCCTGCCGATGCGCTACCCGATGACGACGCTTTACTACAAGCTGCTCTTCGAGGGCAAGCTGGGCTTCAAACAAGTGGGGCACTTCACGTCGTTCCCCACGATTTTCGGCATCCCGTTCGACGACACCGGGGCCGAAGAAGCGTTCAGCGTTTACGATCATCCTGAGGTGTACATTTTCGAGAAGACGCCGGAATACAGCGAGGCGTTGGCGCGCTCCTATTTCGATCCCATCGACCTGGAGCACACGCTTCAGATGTGGCCCAAGCAGATCAGCGCTGCGCCGACCGCGCTGCGGTTGACGCCCGAAGAGGCGCAGCGGCAGCAGGCAGGCGGCACCTGGCGCGAGATCTTCGATGAGAGCAGCCCCATCAACCGCTCGCCGGCTCTTTCGGCGTTGGCGTGGCTGGTGATGGTCTGGCTGCTCGGACTGATCGCGTTCCCCATCGCGTTCGTAGTCTTGCGCGGCCTCTCGGATCGAGGCTACGGGGTCAGCAAGACGTTGGGCATCCTGCTGCTGGCCTGGCTGAGCTGGATCGGGCCAAGCCTCAAGCTGGCGCCCTATCAGCGTTGGTGGATCGCGCTGGCGCTCGGCCTGCTGATAGTCGCCGCAGCGGTAATAATTTGGCGGCGATGGGCTGCTATCAGCGAATTCGTGCGCCAGCGCCGCTCATTGCTCCTCACCGAGGAAGCGATATTTCTCGCGCTCTTCCTGCTCTTCTTGCTGATCCGCATCGGCAACCCCGACCTGTGGCATCCGGCCCGCGGGGGCGAGAAGCCGATGGACTTCGCATATCTGAACGCGATCATCAAGTCCACGACCTTCCCGCCGTATGACCCGTGGCAGTCAGGCGGGTTCATGAGCTACTACTATTTCGGCTTCGTCATCGTCGGCACGTTGGTCAAGCTGCTCGGCATCGTGCCGTGGGTGGCCTACAACCTTGTCGTGCCGACCCTCTTCGCGCTCACCGGCGTGGGCGCGTTTGCGGTGGTCTACTCGCTGGTGGAGGGCGACGCTCGTGACACGGTGACAGGGGGACAAGGTGACACGGTGACAGGGAGACAAGGTGACATGGTGGCAGCGGGACAAGGTGACACGGTGATCGGCGCTGCGCCAAGCGCGGGATCCTTATCACCCGGTCACCCAATCACCCCCTCACCCGCTCACCCGCTCGCGGTGTCGCCCCTTTTCGGCGGCCTCGCGGCGACCTTCTTCGTAACCATCATCGGCAACTTCGGCACGGTCAAGCTGTTGCTCGATCAGCTTGCCGCACGCAGCTCCGTGCAGACGCAAAGCAGTTTGCCGGGCATGACCAAGCTGATCCGTGCGCTGGACGGCGGCCTGGCCTGGTTGAGCGGTAAGCAGCCGTTGAGCTTCCCTAACGACTGGTGGTTCTGGAATCCATCGCGCGTCATCCCGGAGGCGATCAACGAGTTCCCGTTCTTCACCTTCACCTATGCCGACCTGCACGCCCACATGATCGCTCTGCCATTGACGCTGCTGGGATTGGCAATCGCGGTGGCGCTGGTGCGACTGGCGGATGGCAGATCGCAGATCGCAGATCGCACATCGCGGAACGCAGATAGTGATTCGCAGACCGCGGCCGAATCCGCGAGCCCGGACGAGCCAACGCCCTGGCGCATCTCCCTGTCCGAGCTGCTGCCGATCCTCCTCATGGGGCTGGTCGTGGGCGCGCTGCGGGCGACGAACACGTGGGATTTCCCGACCTACGTCCTGGTCGGATTGGCGGCAATCGTGATTCTCGAAGCGACGCGGCGGCTGCGTCTGCCCTTCCC
>JALOOE010000507.1 GCA_025454565.1 Anaerolineae bacterium | reverse complement strand
TCTCGAACAGGTCGTTGCGGAGATCGCGCACCGTCCGCTGCGACGCGCCGGCCATCACATAGGCCTGCACCCAGGTGAAGAACGAGTTCAGCGCATAGACGACCAACATGAGCGCGCAGGTGCGCGCCAGGGCCGGCAGATCGCCCTTCACCATGGCTTCGTCGATCGCCACGCCCAGCAGATAGGGCCCCATCAAGGTCAAGCCGACGGTGATGAGCACGGCCAGGCCGGCGACGACCAACGCCGCCCGCTGGCGCCGCAGATAGATCCAGAGGCGCAGCACGGTGCCGCGCGGGTTCTTGGCTTTTTCGACCTTGCGCATGAAATGAGCGCCCGGCCCACCGCCCGGCCCGCCGCCCGGCCGTCCCATCATCATCGGAAGCGGCGGGGCCTGCTCATCGGCGCGTTTGTTTGTTGGCTCAGGCATGGGCGTTCACTCCGTTTTCCATCTGCGATTCATAGATCTCGCGGTAGATCGAGCTGGAGGCCATCAATTCGTCGTGCGTGCCTTCAGCGGCGATCTTGCCGTCATCCAGTACCAGGATCTTATCCGCGTTCAACACCGTGCTGATGCGCTGCGCGACCACAAAGCCGGTGCGGCCTCGCAGCGCGGCAGCCATCGCCGCCTGGATGCGGGCTTCGGTTTCCACATCGACTGAACTGGTGCTATCGTCGAGGATCAGCACGGACGGCTGAGTCAGCAACGCCCTGGCAATGGCGATGCGCTGCTTCTGCCCTCCGGAGAGGTTCACCCCGCGCTGCCCGACCATTGAGTCGTAGCCGTCGGGGAAGCGCATGATGAAATCGTGCGCCTGGGCCATCTTGGCGACAGCGATCACCTCCTCGTCGCTGGCGTCGGGCCGACCATAGCGAATGTTCTCTCGAATCGTGCCGCTGAAGAGCACCGACTCTTGCAGCGCGACGCCGATCCGCCGGCGCAGCGCCAATTCGTCGATGTCCCGCACATCAATCCCGTCGATGATCACCCGGCCGCCACTCACATCGTAGAAGCGGGGGATGAGATGGATCAGGCTGGATTTGCCGGCGCCCGTCGCACCCAGCAGCGCCACCGTCTGCCCCGGCTCAGCGACCAAGTTGATGTTTTTGAGCACCGGATCATGATCCGCGCCGGTGTAGCTGAAGCTGACGTCCTCGAAGACGACCCGCCCCTGAGGCGCGAACTCGGTCAGCGCGTTCGCCTTGCTCTTGACCTCCGGCTCGTTGTTCAGCACCTCGTGGATGCGCTCCGCCGACGCCTCGGATCGGGAGAGCCGCATCGTCAACATGCTGACCATCATCAAGCCCATCAACGTCTGCGTCAGGTAGTTGATGAAGGCGATCACCTGACCGACTTGCAGTGTGCCCGCATTGACCTGCACGCCGCCGAACCAGAGCGCCGCCACCACGCCGAAATTGAGGATGAGCATCACGAGGGGCATGTTGAGGGCCAGGACGCGCGCCGTAGTGATGTTTTGATCCATCAAATTATCGTTGGCTTTGTGGAACCGGTTGATCTCGTGCCGCTCTTGCACGAATGCCTTGATCACACGCACCCCGGCAAGGTTCTCTTGCAGCACGGTGTTGACCCGGTCGAGCCGCCGCTGCACCTCGCTGAACATGGGGTACGTCTTGGAGATCGTCCAGACCAGCACGATGGACACCAGCGGGATCAGCACCACGAAGAGCAACGCCAGTTGAGGGCTTGTCATAATGCCAAGGATCAGGCTGCCGACCATCAGTAGCGGCGCACGCACCATGATCCTGAGCAGCATCATCACCATGTCTTGCACCTGGACGACATCGTTGGTCAGGCGCGTGATCAGCTTTCCGGTCTCCAGCTTGTCCAGATTGCCGAAAGAGAGCGCCTGGACCTTGCCGAAAAGCGTGCCGCGTAGATCGGCCCCGAAACCCGTCGCTGCCAGAACAGAGAAGACAGTGCACCCCATGCCGCCTACCAGCCCGACGGCAGCCAGGCCGATCATGATCAGTCCCGTCTGGATGACAACGGTCATGTTCGATTGCGCGATCCCCTGGTCGATGATGCGTTCGACCATGCGCGGTTGGAGGAGGTCCATGGCGACTTCCACCATCATCATCAGCGGGGCCAAAACGGCCCAATACCAGTAGGGTCTCAGAAACCCACCGAGTTTACGTGTTGCGTTCATCCGCTATTATCACCCCTAATTCGTTTGCCGGCTCACGAAATCGCCGGTCGTCACGATCGCCGGATCGGTTGGCATTCAAGCCGGAAAATCGCCGCCGACCACGCGACTCAGATTCTCGCGCATGTCGATCATCAGCCGGCGCAGGACGACGCGTTCCTCGATGGTGAAGCCACCGAAGGTTTCCGCCGCAAGCCGGCCCAGCACTGCCACCACATCCTCCTGAATTGCTCGTCCGGCGTCGGTCAGATAGACTCGCGAGACCCGTTGATCCTCGCTATCGGTCTGCCGCTGCACAAATCCGGCTCGTTCGAGCCGCTGGAGCATCTTCGTCACGGTCGCGGGGGCTACTTCCAGCCGCGCTGCCAGCTCGCTTTGGGTCAGGCCTTCCTGCTCGTGCAACACATACAGCACCGGTGGCTGGCCGCGATAAATTCCGATCGCATCGAGAAGGCCCTGCGCTCGCACATAGTGCAGCCGGCAGACCTGGCTCAGCAGGAAGTCGAGCGCTTCAAGTTCCGTTCTTTGTTCTGACATCCGTGTCTCCATCGGTGCGCGACACACAATTCGTCGAGCATTTACTTAGGCGGCTAATCAATTTCCTCGCCGCATTATCGCCAGGTTGCGGCGCTTGTCAAATCCGGCGATGCCGATGGCTGCGCCGTGCCGTGAGCCAGGCGGTCGAGACGGGTGGCCGAGCCGCCGATCTCCATACGTCAGGCGGTCTCCCTCGCTGCTGCTGTTTCGGGGTGCGTTTCAGCTTGGTGGCGTGAGCGTCCTGAGCGGAGCAGCGCAGCTCTTGAGCGCAGGGCAGTCGAAGGGCCGCGCTGCGCAGTCGAAGGATGTGGTGCGCGTGAGCCGCTGCGCACCCTTCGGCTACGGGCTCCCACCCCCAGCTTGAAACACGCCCGCCGCCGCTGCCGCCGTTTCGCAATTTGCATCGCCGCGATTCTGATGCTACACTACGTCTACTTTCCCTTCATAGCCCAGTCCCCTGTCGGCATCCGAGACGCAGCGCGTGCGACGCCGTTTGATCGCGCTCGCCACTCATCTCTGCAGCACGGGCTGTTCTGCTTCTCCTCCGCCCGGCGGCGGAGGCGAGTTGCCGGTCGCCGCAGCCCCATCTTGACCGATACCCAATACTCGCGCGTCCGCTCAGGACACATACAGGAGGAATGCAGCCATGAAACCGCTAAGAGAAGTTTTGGGGATGTTTTTGCTCGCTCTGGCCCTGCTTTTGGCCGGGGCGAACGCGGCCGGCGCCG